>JANTFG010000025.1 GCA_024763555.1 Thermoanaerobaculales bacterium | reverse complement strand
GACCCTGAAGGCTCTCCCCTTGAGGCGGGTGAGGACCTCCTGATTCCCGGACTCAAGGCCCATGGAAACCGAAACAAAATTCATCTCCTTCAGCATCTGCGCCATGTCGTCCGTGATCCTCGTCGCCGACGAGGCACAGGAAAATCGAAAACCCTGCTTCGGCAGACCTTCTTTCATCACCAGCTCGTGGAAGGCTTCCAGCCGTTTGATATTGGCGATGAAGAGGTCGTCATGAAAGGTGATGTAGCGGACACCGTAGTTGTCCCGGAGCGACCGAATCTCCTCCATCATGTATTCCGGCGAGAAGTATCGGATCGAAGGCCAGAAATGGGTTGAAGCGCAGAAACTGCAATTATAAGGGCAACCGCGCGAGGTCAGCATATTGGAATGCGGCCGCACCCGCATCATCCTGCGATCCGGCATCGGCAGTTCGTCCAGGCTCTTTGTTTTCCGGCCGATGACTTCCCTCGGGGGAGTCTTCACCAGCTCCTCCCCCTCGCGGAACACAATCCCTCGAATCTCGGCCAGTTCCTCCTTCGGGAAAGCTCCCCGACGCCTGAAGAGATCCACCAGTTCGAGCAGGGTGTATTCCCCCTCCCCAATGACCCCGACATCCATCGCGTCCGTCAGGTTTTCCGGCAGCTCTGTGATGTGATACCCGCCGACGATGACCGGCAGACCGGCATGATGTGCGATTTCCGCGTAGGCCCTGGCCAGATTGAAGTTCTGCGTCACCGAGGAGAGGCAGAGCAGATCCGGTTTGAAGTCACGGATCGTCTCCTCGAGCCCCCACTCCTCCAGCCGGACCTCAACCTCGGCCCCGAGTTCCCGTTCCAAGATCGCGAGAAGATAGCCCAGGCCCAGGGCCGGGTAACGATTCTGCGCCTCGACAAAAGGGTTGATCGCATGGAAGAGGAGGATTCGGAGAGGTGCTCTCATTGACGGTTCAACACCCGAAGGGGTCCTTCCATTTCCACGATCACAGTTCCCCACCGGCCGCCGCCAGCAAAATTGACAGAATCTGCCGCTCGGGCTTGAGTGTAAAGGCCCTCACCTGCTGATCAGCTTCCAGCAGCCTGGCCGCCAATTGAGCCAGAGCCGCGTCGCCGACGGCCCCTTCGGCCGCCAACTCCATCGCGGCCGAGGCGCCGATCTCGAAGCCAAACTCCAGACCGCCGAGAAGCCCCGCCGTTCGGATCGCCTCCAGCCGATCTCCTTCGAGGATTCCTGGTAGCGACCGACGAAGTTTCCCGAGCACTTCGCTCAAGTCCTTCCTGCCGACCGACCGGTGCGCAATCTCCGGAGGCGCCTCGCCCACTGAATCCCTCCTGGCCGCAACTCCGACGACCCCGGGCAGCTTGAGCTTGAGACAGCGGGAGAGAATCGTCGGCAACAGCGCCTGCGGGTTTTCCGCAAGGAGGATAAAGACAACGTGGGACGGCGGCTCTTCGAGGACCTTGAGCAGAGCATTGGCCGCGTGGCCTTCAAGACGGGATTCGGCACTGTCGAGAACCCAGACCCGCTTCCGACCCTCGAATGGCCTTCCGGCCGCGCTGCCGACAATCTCCCGTATGGTGGCAATCTTGATCGAGTCTTTCTTTCCCTCTCCGGCCACGATCTGAAGATCCGGATGTGTCCCGGCACGGAGACGATCAGCAGCGGGAGACTTTCCCCACGGGGCCTCTCCCGTAATGAGCGAACAGGCCAGCTCCTGAGCCAGCAGCTCCCGACCCATCCCTGGAGGACCGACGATCAGGAGAGCATGAGGAAAACGCTCCGTCTGGATTGCTTCCCACGCTCGTTGGAGCGCGGGCTCAATGAGTGCCTTCCATTTTCTCGTGCTCAATGCGGAGGCCGGAAAGATCTTATCTCCCATCAGATCAGATCCTCCAACATGGCCAGGACCCGCTCGAAGACGCGATCCTCATCCCCCGAAGCGTCGACAATCCGGAATCTCTCCGGCTCCCCGGCGGCCAGATCGAGAAAGGCCCGGCGGATCATCCGATGAAACTCCATCGGTTCCTCATCGAGGCGGTCATTCCCGCCTGAATCTGCGTTGCGACCGAGCGCTCGGGCGACACCTTCCTCGGGATCAAGATCGAAAATCAGCGTCCGATGGGGTTTGAGACCACCGGTGGCCCAGTGATTGAGCTGCCGCACCATGTTCTCGTCCAACCCTCGAACCCGACCCTGGTACACGGTCGAGGAATCCGCAAAACGATCGGCGAGAACGACCGCCCCGCTATCAAGAGCAGGACGAATCAGGCTCTCGACGTGATCGTGCCGCGATGCCTCCAGGAGAAAGAGTTCCGTCAGTCCGTCCGGATCAAAGGCCGGGTCGAGAATGATGCTTCGGGCAGCCTCACCCAGAGGAGTTCCCCCCGGTTCACGGGTCAGGATGACCTCCCTGCCCTGTCGGCTCAGCAAGGCCGCCAGCTTCCGGATCTGGGTACTCTTCCCGGAACCTTCGCCCCCCTCGAAACTGATGAATACGCCTCCGCTCATCGGCAGAGTATACAGAAAAGCCCCGCCGGATGGCGGGGCCGATTTTCCGAAATCTGATCCATCAGATCAGGGATAGGACCATGCCGAGGTATTGCCCCCTTCGAAACCGTCGGAGAAAATCTCGTCGCTGGTACACTGATCGAACTTGAAGGCCGCGATCCGGGTCCTCCAGATGTAGGAGCCGGTTCCTGCGACATATTCCTGGGTATACCAGAAGGTACAGTCGTCCGAAGGATCGATGGACATCGTGCTGTAGTCGCCCCATCGATTGTCCCCTCCTGAAGGATTCTGATGCCCCGAGCCCGTCACGACCTCAGTCTCATCGAAGGTCATCGTTCCCGAGGGATCGTCGGCAAGCCGACCGGTCAGACGGATTGATGGGGAGACGGTGGAACTTGAAACACTGTATCCCAGTGCCATGTTGCCGTCGCGGTCCATGGAAATTGCACCCATCCAGCGTTCCTCACTGTCCGGAGAATAGGTCCCCTCCTGGTAGAGCACCGGGGTTCCACCGGGATCGCGGATCTCATACCAGCGCATTCCCGAGACCGGGTTCGCCACCGTGTGGCAGAGTGCGATGGATTCGTGATCCCCGAAGTTCCGATAGGGCGCACGGAACATCAGACGATCGCTGAGGGTATCGAGGCCATCGTCCGTTCCCGGCTGATCAACGGTCGACGAAGCCTGGTAGCTCGTGACGGAAATGCTGGAATTCGGGTCGTTACCGGCGTCCCCGCAGGTAGAATTCGCGGGAGTCCCCCAGTCCACGTGGACTTTCCAGAGATCGAGGTAGTCGTTGAAGGTCCCGTTATAGGAGGCGATGAGGTAGGCCGGCGAACCCACCGGCGGCGGCGTATCTCCGTCAAGATCGGCCGGAAGAAGCGCCCCATAGCTTGGTCCAAGGTCCCAATAGATCGTGTCCGCAACATTTCCCGCAATCATCTCGTTCCGCTCGAAGACCGCGACTCCGGCCCCGTGCCAGGAACAGGCCCAGCTGTCGTTACAACTGAACTGGTTCACCGTCAGGTAGTAACCGTCGGGCCAAATGCCCAGCTTGGGATAGTCGTTGAGGTAATTCGAAGGCCACTGGTACTCGTATCGGTTCCAGCTGCCGAGAGGATCTCCCGTCGTGGAGACCGCCATGCACTGATAATGAGGACCGGAGCCCGGCCCGAGACCGAACTGGGTCATCACCCACCGACCCGCCAGCTGATCATAGAGGACAATGGGATCACCATCGTTGGAACTCTGGCACTCGCCGCCGAATCCACTCCAGATGGTGTTCCCGTTCCGCCAGTCATCGACGTTTCCGTCGCTGTCAAGGTCCACCATCGAACCGTCCTTGTTGAAAAAGGCATATTTCGTGTTGACCCACTGGATATAGTAGTTGGGGCCGACTCCACCGGTAGTATCCGGAGGAACGCCGCTGAGGAAATAGCCCGAAAGGCCCTTTCCCTGCCCCTCGGCGTTAACGGCCAGAGGGGGAAGGGCTGCCCTGGAACCCGGCGCCTTCTGATACACATGCTCCGAGGCACGGATACTCTGGACACCATTCCATCCGTCGGGGAGCTGGTTCCGCCCGGAAGGCATCTCATGCTCCCGCGAAATCTGCAGGGTCTTGGTCTGCGAGGCGCTCGGCACGATCGAGCGCAGAGGAGGCGACACATCATGTTTCACCAGAATGAGAGCGGAGGGCGCATTCCGCACGCCTTTCATCGCCGTCGTTTTCTTTCCGGCCGCCGCGGTCGCTCCTGCAAACAGCGCCGTAGCCGACAACAGCAGCATTCCCGCAATAAGGAAAAATTTTCTTCCGAACATCGAACCTCCCCGATCTCATTTGAGACCTTCTCTCCGGAGTTTAGCACCTCCACAGCAGAGGGACTACTCCCTCTGTGTAACTGATCGCCCTGAGCGTCTTGAGGTGTTCGGGATATTCTGGCAGGGGCGCCAGGGAGGGTTCAGGTGAGTCCGTTTGGTTCTCAGACTCCAGGGACAGGCTCAGTGGCAGAAGCAGTGTCAGAATCAGCGGCAGTCTCAGGCGCAATGAGCGATCCACCTGCTCCAGCAAGGAATCCACGATCGCTCCTGCTCCTGTTCCTGCCCCTGCCCCCGCTCCGGACTCGGCTCCCTGCTCCGGTTCCCGCCCTCCGCCCCGGCCCCGGATTCGGCTTCTACTCCCTTTCCGGGTTAGAATCACACGATGCTCTGTGATTCCGACTCCCTCTACCCGGCTCTGGTGGCGAGGGCGGCTCGACTGGCCGCCCGGGGACACTTCGGTCAGTTCAGGAAAAGAAAAAGAGGGCGCGGACCCTGCCGGGGAAAGGGGAACCCACTCGAACCGGACTGCATCCCCTACATCACGCATCCACTTGGCGTCATGGCCATCCTCGCCCGATGCGGCGCCCGTCCGGAACTTCTGGCCGCCGCCCTCCTTCACGATTACCTGGAGGACGTTGACGACCCTTCGGGAGAGGAGCACATCCTCTCGGCCTGTGGACCGGAGGTTCTGGAACTGGTCATGGCAGTCACTGAAGATAAGCGCCGCGAGTCACCCGCGAAAGAAACCTGGAATGAGCGAAAAACCGAGGGACTTCAGCATCTCAAGCAGCTTCCCGGAGATGCCGTGCGACTCAAGGCCGCGGACTTCCTTCACAATCTCCTGAGCCTGATCGCGGACCTTGAAGCGACGGAAAACCCTGAGGATGTGTGGGGAAGATTCAATGCGGGACAAGAAGATCAATTCCGGTATTTCAATGGGCTTCTCGAGGTCACCACTGAAAGACTCGGTGAGAAAGACGCCATTGTCTCGTCGATCAGGAAGAATATGAATAAATTGCGAAGCTTCACAAACGCCGCCATACCCGTGTAAAGTACGCCGCATGTGGTGGCGTATCCCTTTTGAGATTTTGACGGCGGCCCTGGGAACTCTTCTGGCCGCCATCGCCCTCGGTCTGATGAATCTGACAGGGCTCAGCCGCTACTCTCCCCTCATTGTAAAAGCCTGGTGCCGGGCACTTTTTTTCGTAAGCGGCGTAGGGCTGAAAGTCGAGGGGCTTGAGAATGTCCCCGACGGTCCCTTCCTGATCGTCTGCAATCACTCTTCTCATCTGGACGGCCCGGCAGTCGTCATCGCTCTTCCCGTTGGCGTCTACTTCGTCATCAAGAAGGAACTCGCAGAGATTCCCGTCTGGGGCTTCGCCGCGAAAAACGCAGGATTCATCGCCATTGACCGGGGAAAGTCCAGTGAGGCCCAGGCGAAACTCAACGCAGCGGTCGACTCCATCCGGAACGGCAAGCACGTCCTGATCTTTCCGGAAGGTACGAGAGCCCATGACAACAGCATGGGGAGATTCAAGAAGGGCGGATTCCACCTCGCAATCCAGGCGGAAGTGCCGATTCTCCCAGTCGCCATCAATCGGAGTCGCACACTTCTTCCCCGCGGCCGTTCCTTTCCGACTCCGGGGCTCGTTGAGGTCTGCATCGGCGCTCCGATTCCAAGCACCGGCCTGACAAAGGAAGACATATCTGACCTTCTCATCAGGGTTCGCACCGAACTCATCAACCTCCGGAAAAGGGATCCCGATTTCCTGCCGCCCGAGGAGTGATCCCCTGTCCTCGTTGAGGAATGCGTGACAAGAGGGGTCATTCATGACCTCCTTCTCAACTCAGCCGAATTCCAACACCCACCACAAAACACGCAGTTTTCCCTTGACCTGAGAGACTCTGTTCCACTATTATATCTGATGTGGAGGTCACTGTGGTTCGAGCTATATTTCCTAAGGTCATCGTTCTGGCTGTTGTTCTCTTGCTTTCCGGCGGGCTCGCCCTCGCAGAGAATGACTATGACCAGCCTGTCAGCCAGCTTGATTTCGCAGTCGGCACCTATGGCGCGATCATGGGCCAGTCCAGGTCGACTCTGAACCCCGCCGACAGCCTGCAGATCCTCAAGGACCGTGGCGTTGTACCACCAAACTGGGACGGCAAGGCCAATGTCACGATGGGCGAAGCCCAGGAAATCTTCGGTCAGCTCGGGATTCAGATTTTCGTCAAGGATCCGGAATTACTGATCAGCCGGGGCGAGTTCGAGTCGATTCTCAGGAAAGAGCTGGGGCAGTTTCAGCTGACACGACAACACTGGCGGATTACCCATGGCTTCTCGACGGAGCTGACACTCGGTCAGTACCGGGAAAGAATCATCAGCGGTTCCGGATTTTAGTGATCAGATCACGGATTTTGATGACGGCGCTGCGGCGCCGTTTTTTTTTTGCAATAATTTGGTCACAACTCCTCAGCAAAAAAGGGGCATAATGAAGGATGTCGCATGGGCCGGCTCAGGGAAAGGAATGGCAATGAAAGAAAAGAAGCTCGATCAGAAAACGGGAAACTGGAAAAGGCCATTCCTCGGTGTCCTGGTTGTCCTTTTCCTGCTTGCGGCCTCTGTTGTTCTGTTTCGAGAATACGTCCTGGCGCCCAAAGTCCTCGAGGTCGGAGTCGCGGAGGTCAGTCTCGGAAAGGTCGAAGCAATGGTGGCGAACACCAGGGCCGGAACGGTCAAGCTGAGACGTCGCGCAGGTATTTCGCCTCAGATCGGGGGGCGCGTCGTCGAAGTACCCATCCAAAAGGGCCAGGCGGTTCACGCGCATGATCTTCTGCTCCGACTTGATGATTCGGTCCAGGCCGCTGATCTTGACCTGGCCCTGAAAAGTGTCGCTGCTGCCGAGGCTCGGGCCGATGAGGCCTGCTTCGCGGCAGAACAGGCCAGGCGGGAGCTGAAACGATTCCTCGACCTGGAAAAGCGGGGCATTACAAGCATCTCCAAACTCGAGGAACTCGAAAGCCAGCGAGACCGGACTCGGGCCGGCTGCAAGGCCGGTCGCGCCCGGGTTGAGGAAGCGCAAGCCCGAATTCAGCTCGCCAGGGCCCAGCAGCGGCTGACCGTACTGCGTGCACCCTTTGACGGCATCGTCGCCCAGGTCTCGACAGAGCTTGGTGAATGGGTTACGCCCTCGCCACCTGGGCTTCCGATGCCTCCGATTCTCGACCTGCTCGATCCAGGTTCCGCTTATATCAGTGCTCCCATCGATGAAATGGACGCTGAACGTGTCCGTCCGGGCCAGGTGGTCAGGATCACGGTTGACTCCCGGGGTGATCGGGTCTTTTCGGGACATCTCGTCCGCGTGGCGCCTTTCGTGGAGGATCTCGTCGAACAGAACAGGACCGTGGAGGTGGAAGCGGAATTTGACCACGTCGAAGACACCAAGGGCCTGCTTCCGGGAGTCTCGGCTGATATCGAGGTCATTCTTCAGGCCCATGACCACGTACTTCAGATCCCGACACTGGCCATCTCGAACTCAACTGAGGTCTACGTCTTTTCTGATGGAGTCCTCAGACGGCGCGAGGTCCGGATCGGCCTGAGCAATTGGCAGAGAACCGAGATTGTCGAAGGCCTGAAAGAGGGGGAGCTGGTCGTCACCTCCCGGGATGCGACGGCAGTCAGCGACGGCGCCCGGGCCCGGATCAAAAATGGCACTGATTGAAGTCGAGAAGCTCAGCAGGATCTACCACATGGGTTCCGAGAGGATTCATGCTCTTGAGGACATTTCACTGAAGATCGAGGAAGGCGAGCACCTCTCCATTATCGGATCCTCGGGCTCCGGCAAATCGACCCTTCTGCACATTCTCGGATGTCTCGACCGTCCAAGCAAAGGAAGCTATCGTTTTGAAGGGATTGAAGTCGCAGACCTCGACGAAAAGAGGCTTTCTCTCCTCCGGCAAAACTCCATCGGATTCGTTTTTCAGTTCTTCCATCTCCTCGGCCGACTGACGGCGCTGGGAAACGTCGAACTGCCGATGGTCTTTGGAGGCATTGCCAGATCAGAGCGAAAAACGAGAGCCCGCGCAGCACTGGAATCCGTGGGGCTCGCGCATCGACTCAACCACCGACCCGATCAGCTCTCCGGCGGAGAACGTCAACGCGTCGCGATTGCCCGAGCCGTCGTCATGGGACCCCGGATTCTGCTCGCCGACGAGCCGACCGGGAACCTCGATCGCAGGTCGGCGGAGGAAATCATGCAACTCCTGGAATCCATGAATTCCAGAGGCTTGACTCTTGTCGTGGTCACGCACGATCCTGAGGTGGCCACCCGGGCAAACCGGATCATTCGCCTCGATGACGGGTCCATCGTCAATAATGGAGATCTCAATGCTCCTGACTGACCTGGTCTCTTTCCCTCTGGGGTCGCTGAAAGGGCATCGCCTTCGCACCTCTCTTTCTATCGGGGGCGTCACCATCGGGATCGCAGCTGTCATCATGCTGACGGCCCTCGGGGAGGGCGCCCGGCAATACGTCAGCTCGGAATTCGAAGCTCTCGGCGCCCAGACTCTGATCGTGATCCCCGGCAGGGTCGAAACGACAGGCGCCCTGCCCTTCGGAGGTACGACACACGACCTCAGTCTCTCCGACGTCGAGTTCCTCAGGGGCCGGCTGCAGCATGTCCTCCGGATCGCTCCCCTGTCGACGGGAAGTGAATCGCTCCATCACAGGGGTCACAGCCGCTCCATTCCGATTCTCGGCGCCACCGCCGACTTTCAGGCAGTCCGCAGGCTCGAGATGGCCGCCGGCGCCTTCCTCCCCCCGGGAGACCTCCATCGCGGCGGTTCTGAAATTGTCCTGGGCTCGAAAGTTGTCCACGAACTCTTTCCCGGAGAGAACCCCCTCGGCAAGATCGTCAGGGTCGGGAGCTGGCGCTTTCGGGTTATCGGCATTCTCAAGCCCCGTGGTCGAAGCCTCGGCTTCGATATGGATGATCTGGCCTTCATTCCGATTCGCACCTGCATGTCGATGTTCAACCGCCGTTCCCTCTTCCGCATCCTGGTTGAAGTGGATGAGGCGTCTTCAATGTCCCCGGTCAGAGAAGAACTCGAAGCGCTGTTTTTTCGTCGTCATCGCGCCAGGGATGTGACGGTCCTGGAGCAGGATGCCGTGGTCGACAGTTTCAAGTCCATCCTCAGCGTCATGACCCTCGCCCTGGCAGGTATCGCTTCGATCTCTCTGGTCGTGGCCGGAATCGGAATCATGAATGTCATGCTGGTTTCAGTCAGCGAACGAAAACCGGAAATCGGTCTCTTAAACGCCCTTGGCGCCCGTCGACACCAGATTGTCGGAGTCTTTCTCGCCGAGGCCTTCATTCTCTCACTGTTCGGAGGTCTTCTCGGCATGGGTCTCGGCCTCGGCGCCGTCCTTGCCCTCGTTCATGTCTATCCGAGCTTTCCGGCCTGGCCGCCGCAATGGGCCTTTGCAGCGGCAATCTCCGTGGCGCTCGGAGTCGGTCTGCTCTTTGGTGCGTGGCCCGCATTGAAGGCGTCCCGCGAGGACCCCGTCAGCGCTCTGATGGGGCACTGAATGGAGCATCTCTTTTTTGCACTGCAGGCCATCCGAGGTCATCTGCTGCGGTCTTTCCTGACGGCACTTGGCATCGCCATCGGGGTCGCCGCGGTCATTCTTCTGACCTCCCTGGGCGAAGGCACCAGAGCCTATGTTCTTGGACAATTCACGCAGTTCGGAACGAATCTCGTCGCCGTGAACCCGGGAAAGGTCAAAACACTGGGAATCCCAGGTGTTCTGGGGGGAACAACCCACAAGCTGACGATTTCGGACGCCGAGGCTCTCAGGCGCCTTCCGGAAGTTCAAAGCCTGGTTCCCCTGGTGGTGGGGCAGGCCCGGGTGAGCCACCGCGGCGTCGGACGTTCGGTCTTTGTCTATGGGGTCGGTCATGAGGCGCCTCAGACCTGGCAACTCCGAGTCGCTCAGGGTTCCTTCTTCCGAACTACGGATCCACGACGAGCTTCCTACGTGGCCGTCCTGGGCTCGAAGCTGAGCCGGGAAATCTTTCCGAAGGATTCTCCGCTGGGAAAGAAAATCCGTATCGGCGGCCGCAGCCTGACCGTCATCGGCATCATGGAGTCCAAAGGCCAGTTTCTCGGCTTTGATCTCGACGACACGGCCTACATCCCGGTCGCGACGGCCATGTCGATATTCAAACTTGACGAACTCAATGAGATCGATATTCAAGCCGCGGATGCCGGCAGCATTCCACCAATGGTTGGGGGTATCCGGAATCTCCTGAGCAAACGTCACCGGGGCCAGGACGACTTCACCCTGACAACCCAGGGAGAAATGCTGGATACCTTCGGGAGAGTCCTGGACATCATTACGGTATCGGTCTCGGGTATCGCCGCCGTATCCCTGCTCGTCGGCGCCATGGGCATTCTGACGATGATGTGGATCTCGGTTAACGAACGCATCCGGGAAATCGGACTTCTTCGGGCACTGGGCCTGACTCCGGGGAGAATCGCCGGGCTCTTCCTGCTGGAAAGCGCCCTGCTCTCGCTCTTCGGAGGCTGTTCCGGCCTCGTCTTTGGACTAGGAATCGCATCCCTCATCCGGGTCCTGGCGCCCGGACTGCCCCTTCAGACACCACCGGAGGCTATTGTGGCCGCCATCCTGATGAGCATCACCGTCGGCTTGCTCTCCGGGTGGGCTCCCGCCCGAAGGGCCTCAAGACTTGATCCCGTCGAGGCCCTCCGAGAGGAGTAATCAATCGAGTCCGGTCATAGGGCCCGCGAAAAAATTACTTCCGATTTTCGCTTCCCATCTGCACCACATCTTCGGCTCGGGCTCAATCTGGAAATTCTCAACGCAGGCAAGGCTACGCCTCCGATTTCCCTCAATCGCCCAATCCAAATCTGAAGCACATCCGGGCGCGCTAAACAGGAAGCAATTCTTGCGCGGACCCTGAGCCGCTTCAACGATCAGTCGACTTTGAAAGCCACCTCGACCGAGGCCTGCCATTCAATACTGCCGTCACGGCCGAGGCCGCCCCTGAATTCCTTGACCTCGAACCATGCAAGGCCATGGACACTCTCGGAGGCCTTGGCCACAGCCGCCTCGACCGCCTTCTCGTAAGATTCGGAGGAAGTTCCGACAACAGAAATCTTCTTGAAAACTTTTTCAGACATCGTGCACTCCTTTCAATATCAGAAAACCAGAGAAAAGGCCCGGACATTCCCCCTTTGGGAGTACTCATCCCATCTGGGCTCAAGAATCTTCCGTCCAGCGCTCCCACGCTTCTTCCAGGGGGCGGCCTCCATCCCAGAGTGCGCGGGTGAAATCCTCGACCCAGCCGTCAAAACCGGGAATCACTCGGAGGTTGTTTTCACGGCTGAGAGTTCTCGGATCATTCCGGAGGGGTTCCAGAGCAGCCGCTGCACGCCTCAGACGCCAACCCCAGGAAGCTTCCTTCCGGCTCTGGTCCAGCCTCCGGGCCCAGAGCCGGAGCATCGCCGCAGTCTCGACCGCCCCCTCATCATAGCCTCGGGGGACAAGACATCCAAGGTGGTTGCAGATTCCTCGCTCCTCGAGCAGGAGCCCCGCATCCTTTTCAAGCTCCCGAAAGCCCCGGAAGATGTCCGCGTGAAAGAGGGCGTTCTCGAGTTCATCACACGAAGGAGAGCCATCATAGGTTTCAAGGATCCGATGACGGTCCTTGGGCGTCAGAAGGAGAGGCGCCGTCAGAACAAAGCCGGCCCCTGCCCCATGCAGTTGATCGATCATCTTTTTTACTGCTTCCCGGGATCCGGGAAAGGGGAAGAGCCCCAGAAGAGCACCCCAGCGGAAATTTTTCCAGGCTTCCGGCGGGCTGAACCGACCTCCCAGGGGGGGCGGCAGGACCGGTATCATCGGGAAAACCCGATCCTCCCCGTCAAGCTCAAGTTCCTGAGGATTGAGACTGTCATCATCCAGCACCAGAAGGATGGCTGAACCACGGTTCCTGAGTCTGTCGAGAACCTCTGGCCTCTGACTGACGACGCGAGAAAAGGCGATGGCGCGTACCGGGTTTTTCGGAACCAGGGCCGAGCCGGGAAGGAACCTCCGGGGGGCGTCCTGCCAGACGACAGCCATCCGAATCGGATCGAGGGTCACTTCCTCCATCGGCAGGAAACCCGGCCTGACCGCATGTGTGACCGGCAGCAGATCCGGATAGGCAGGATGGACACGCCTCATCGGCAGAGCATCCCGGCGATCACCAAAGGCGCCAAATAACGGTCAAAGCCGCCGATTCAGACATCTTCCGCCAACAGGGCGTCGACAAACTCTCCCGCATCGAAGGGAAGGAGGTCGTCCACACCCTCGCCCACACCGACCCACCTGACCGGGAGGCCCAGGGTATTGGCGATGGCCAGAACCACACCACCCTTCGCCGTTCCGTCAAGTTTGGTTAGAACCACACCGTTGACTCCAGCCGTCGCGCCGAAACGTTCCGCCTGTTCAATCCCGTTTGAGCCCGTCGTCGCGTCAAGCACCAGGAGAACTTCGTGGGGCGCCCCCTCAACTTCGCGCCCTGCGACTTTGCGGACCTTTTCCAGCTCCTTCATCAGGTTCGCCTGAGTATGGAGCCTTCCCGCGGTATCAATCAGGACCTCGTCCATGCCTTTCGAACGGGCCGAGGAAATCGCGTCAAAGACCACGGCAGCCGGATCCGCACCCTCATGCTGGTGAACGAGCGGAACCTCGACCCGGTCTGCCCAGATCTGAAGCTGCTCCACAGCGGCCGCGCGAAAGGTGTCGGCAGCAGCCAGAAGAACACGAATACCCTCTTCCTTCTTGCGTTTCGCAATCTTTGCGAGCGTCGTCGTTTTCCCCGTCCCATTGACTCCGACCAGCATCGTAATTCGCGGACGCTGCGATGTCCGATCGGTATCCATCGAGCCTTCCGTGTCCCTGAGGAGACGAAGAAGTTCCCCTTTCAAGGCGGGAAGCAGCTCATCCGCAGTCGTCAGCGTCTTCTTCCGGACCTTCTGCCGAAGAGAATCCACCAGCTTCATCGAGAGCTCGACGCCGGCATCCGCTGCAATCAGTGCTTCCTCAACCCGATCCAGCTGAGCTGCTTCGACCGGGCCAGTCCTTCGGAGGGTCTCACCGACCTTCTCGATGAACTCCGTGTGGGTCATGAATAGACCACGTTTCAGTTTTTTTACAAAAGAGCCGGCCACGACTCCTCCTCCTCTTCTCATCTGAGGTCCACGTTTCTTCCGGATGTTTGACCGGAAACTGCACGCTTCCCAAGCTCAAGATAAGAGACTCCGCTTGTCAGGACGTGCCGGACTCGTGATGCCCCGGCGCCTGAACCGATGCGACGGGCATCCCGAGACACACCCGGTACCAGGGCAGGAATCCGGAGCGGATCGCGCACATCCCTGCAGAAAATCACCGATCTACGCTTCAACTGAGTTCCCTTGAAATAATCCCGGCTGCGCGGCCAAGATGAAACAGCGCCCGCGCCGTAGGCCCCTGACGATCAAGTACTAAGACCAGATAATAGCCCTCGGGAAGGCAATGCGTCAACGATTTCAGCTTGCCGCCATGAACAACATAGTACGAAAGATCACCACTGCTTGATCCTTCACCAAGCTGATCCAGGCGCCGCTTGAAAATGGAATGATAGGCGCCCTCCACCTTGAGATCAAAGGGATCATCGTGGCGGGTCACCCAGTCAACAGCTTCTCCCTCCTCGTCAAGGAAGATCGCCCCAACTGCCTCGGGCACATCAACCAACAGATTCGTCAATAGATAATTGAACGGCATCAGTGCTCTCCCTCCAGGATTGCCCTTGCCTCACGACCAAGATTCGATGAGGGCGATGCCTCGAGGACCTCCTCAAGGTAGGGCTTCGCCTCATCCCATCGCCCCAGTTGGCTCAGAAGCCGACCCAAAATGAGCTGAGCATTCAATCTCCCGGAAAACTTGAGCTTTGCGTCCTCCAGAATCCGGATTGCATCATCCGTGTCTCCCGAGGCCGCCTTAAGCTCGGCCAGGCGAAGAAAGGCCTCATATACGGGGCGGGGCGCCGTCATTGCTCTTGAGAAATTCTCCTCGGCCGCCTCCTTCATTCCCCTCTTTTCATAAGTCAGCCCGATGTTGTAATACATGGCCCAGTGGTGGGGATAGGTCGTGTCGGCCAGAACTGAACTGAAATCCATCTCAGCCATCCGATACTGACCCATCGCCATATAGGTCAATCCCCGGTTATTCCTGGCATCGGTAAAATTCGGCACAAGACTCAATGCCTTATTGAAGGCAGCCAATGCCTGATCGTTCCGAGACAGATTGAGGTAACAGAGTCCGATCATATTCTGAGTTGTCGCGTTACCCGAAGCAATCCGTTCCGCATCATTGAACTTCTTCAGGGCCTCCTCGTACCGGCCCTGCTGCAGGAGTTGAGAGCCCTCCCTCATCAGGACGAGCGAATAAATCGGACTGTTGTTGCTATCAGCCTTATCGGCCGTTCGGGTACTCGCGCATCCGACGGATAGACTCAACACCAGGAGAATAAGAACAATTTTCTTCATACAACCTCCGGGCCGGTTCCGGCGCCTCCATGCGCAGCGTCTGGTGGTGTGATGTCTCCAGACTCTACTGCGCCGATCAATGCATCGATGATCTGCGGGTCATATCGATTTCCAGCCATCCCCCGGATTTTCGCGAGAACAAAATCCAGGGTCATCGCTTTCTGGTATGGGCGCGTCGTCGTCATGGCATCGAAGGTGTCTGCGGCGCCGATAATTCTCGCAACCAGCGGAATCTCTTCCCCCCTGAGCCCATCCGGATATCCTCTCCCGTCCCACGTTTCGTGATGATTCCGAATCCCAGGAATAATATCCTTCAACATCCTGATCGGCGCCATAATCTGCGCCCCGATTTCCGGATGCCTCTTCATCACCGCGAATTCCTCTTCCGTCAGGCCTCCCGGCTTATTCAGGATGCTCTCCCGAATCCCCAGTTTCCCGACATCGTGGAGAATGGCAGCGATCCGGATCCGGAATACCTGGTCCTGCGGAAGCCCGAGGTGTCGGGCAATGGCCATGGAATAGGAACTGACACGTTCGGAATGGCCACGGGTATAGGGATCCTTGGCGTCAATCGCCGTCGCCAGAGTGCGAATCGTCTCCAGAAAGAGTTCCTGATTTTGCCTCAGGGCCTGTCTCAATCTTCGAACGACGGACTCGATTTTCCCTGCCATATGATTGAAGTTCGTGGCGAGATGGGCAATCTCATGCCGGCCATCTACGGGCGCACGAACTGAGAAATTACCCTCTGCGATTTCCGTTGAGACCCGATCCAGTTCCTCAATGGGCCCTGTCAATCTCTTGGCTGCAAAAAAACCGATTCCCAGCGCCATCAAACCGGCGATCCCGCTGACGATCAGGGTTCGAATCAGCATCCCCCGCACCGGAGCGAAGGCTTCCTTGGTGGAACGTTCGACAATCAGACCCCAGTCGGTCCCGGCAATCCCCGCTACCGATCCAACAACGGGGTCGGGTCGATTCGCGCTCCTGTAGATCCGGGTCAATCTCACCGGAGTCTCCAGGAAATCGGCCACCAGTGGTGTCTGCGAGAGATCCCTCCCTGGAAGTTGTTCCGGCTCAGAGGCGATCACATGTCCCCGTTGGTCGAAGAGTCCCACAAACTGCCCGCCGGTTGCCGTCTCCCGAAGCCGATCCAGGATCGGCTGAAGGTTCAGGACCGCCACGAGACTCTCCCTGGTTTTCCCTTCCGGATTTTCAAGAGGCAAAGCGGCGACAAGGACCGGCGAGCGGGGCTCTGAAAAATCCAGCATCTTCAGCTCAACCCCTCCGAGCGCCTGACGATGGGCCTCACCGAGCGTCGGCGCAAGTGCCGCTGCAAGCTCGTCGCTGAGAGCCGGATCCCGAACGAAAGCGCCATTTCCATCCTCTGCCGCAATCTGGAGATAGAGAAAGGCCCTGCCAGAGTCCTCGGCGGTTGCCTTGAGAAGTTCCGCCCGCTGTGCGTCATCTCGAATCGGCATTGTCCTGAACACACGGGCGATACCGTCCAGTCCCGCCTGTCGCGAAGCGAGTGTCAGTGAAACTTCCGAGCTGAGATTCACGGCCTGCCGCGTCAGGGACTGTTTTTCGAAGGTCCGCAGATGCTCCCGGTTATAGGCCGCGAGGAAATATCCCACAAGAGCTACCGGCAGGACGGTCACAAGCATCAGCGTCGCCGTCATCGGGTAGATGAGGCTGGACCTGAAACGATTCAACAGCTGCATCAACCTTCCTTGATTGCCGGAAAGCGCCGGGATTGAAAGGCCTTCAGCACGATGGTCTCGGTATCAACTTTCATGACGATGCCCAGTATAACCCGGATCGACCGATCATTCAGTGACTCCTGAAACGATCATCCGTCGCCAGAGCCTCGTACTCGTCCTCCGTCGCAAAACTCTCAAGATCTTCATTCCCGCACACGGTACAGATGGCCTCCTTGGCCTTCCCATCACCCCATTCGAAGGTATAACAGGGGCTCTCACACTCCAGACAGATAAGATAATCAGGTGCTGACATCTTCCTTCTCCTTCATTCTGATATCCAGAAGCTCTGCGATCTGCGACCGACTCAGTCCCCTGACGACACCTTCCGTCGGCGCGACAACCTGTTCAAAGAGGCTGATTTTCCTCCGAATGAGCTGATCGATCCTCTCTTCAATACTATCTCTCGTTACGAACTTAAAAACCTGGACGAAGCTCCGCTGCCCCATCCGGTGAACGCGATCAGTCGCCTGGTTTTCCTTGGCCGGATTCCACCAGCGATCATAGTGAATCACAACCGAAGCGCCGGTCAGATCGACGCCGACCCCTCCCGCAAGAAGACTTGCCAGGAGGATTCTCTCGTGTTGTCCCGTGTTGAAACGGCGAATCACCCGCCCCCGGTCACGGGTTTCCCCGGTCAGACGGAGGTATGCACGGCCCTGACGATCCAGATGCTCAGAGAGGACTTCAAGCATCCGGACATACTGTGAGAACACCACCACCTGCTGTCCGCTGTCCATCGCCTCAGCAAGGATTTCATCAAACACCTCGAGTTTCCCCGAAGAACCCGGCATCGGAATATCCCTCCCCAGACCTGAATAATCACAGATCTGCTTCAGGCGGGTCATCAGAGCAAAGATATGCATGAAGGGGATCTCGGAGTCCGGATCTTCGAGCAAGGCGGAGATTTCGGGAAGCGCCGCACCCCGGGTCTCCTCGTAAACGGCCCGCTGATCCGGAGTCATCGTGCAGTAGCGGAGGTCCTCGAACTTCTCCGGAAGATCACTGAGTACCTGTTCTTTCAGACGCCTGAGCGTCAGGATCGCGAGTCGCCTGCGAAGCCTTTCGAGATCGGACTGGGTGGGATTTCTGAAATTCGACTTAAAATCCGACTCGGAGCCCAGATACCCGGGCAGAAGAAGATCGACCACGGACCAGAGTTCGAGCAGGCGGTTTTCCAGAGGGGTTCCGCTCAGGGCCAGCTTGAACTCCGCCTTGAGTTTCTTCGAAGCCCGTGCCGCTTTCGTTCTCGGGTTCTTGATCCGCTGAGCCTCGTCGTAAATGGCGATATCCCATTTCTCTCTTCCCAGCTCTCCCGCTGAGCGGACGAGGATGTCGTAGGTCGTCAAGAGCACCGGAGGATGGTCTTTCATCTCCGGAATCACCCTCCCCGATCCGTGGTAGAGATGCACTCCGAGTTCAGGAGCGAAATTCTCAAGCAGATTCTCCCAATGCTCCAGTACTCCCCTTGGGCAGACGACCAGGAACCTGGCCCCGGGCCGCTGCTGTCTGACGTGACACAAGAGCCCCATGACCTGATGCGTCTTCCCCAGGCCCATATCATCTGCCAGCAGAGCACCAATCCCGGAAAGCCAACGATGCCAGAGCCACCTGACTCCCTCAGCCTGATAGGGCCTCAAATTTGACTTCAGGCCACTGGGAATACCCGGGTCGAGTTGGGCACGACCACGAAGAAGGGAGACCAGTTCCAGAATCCCCTGGTCCTCTGACTCGATCCGCACATCCGTATCGGCAATCAGGCGGATGAAAGACACCCTGTCGCCTTTCAGGCCACGAGCGGTCTTTCGGGATCCCAGTTGAAATCCGGCTCTCTCGAGCGGCAGCAGATCCGGCGCCTGGACGATCCGATCACCAATCTTCAGGAAACCGGTCTGAAGCAGCTGTCGGATCTCTCCCCAGTCCAGCAGCGTGTCTCCTGCACGAAAGCCTGGACTGAGGTAGAAATGCCCCCGGGCATCCCTGGAGACGACAAGGTGATCCAATCCCGGGACCAGGGCCTGAGAGAAATCCTTGAGAACCCCCTGAGGCAGATACCAGGAGTGTTTCTTCAGCTGAGGATGGTCGAGTTTGAGGAAACTCAGAGCCTCCCTGCCACTGAGCAGCGTTCTTCCCTTCCGTTGGAAGGGAAGCAGGGGGGTCGGCGGATCGTGAACCAGACAGAGGTGAGTCCCGACACGTGCCCAGCGCCCGTGGATTCTTCCTTCGAGTTCAGATGACAGAAGAACCGAGCGATTTCCAAGGCGATAGCCCGGCTCAAGCAGCAGACCATCGTCCTTCCAGGATGCCAGCAGGACAGGACGCAGGCGCAACTCGGACAGCTCGAGATTCTCGAGTTCACCTTCCATCCTGATTCTCGGCATCGATCGAAGAATCGGCAGCGCTGATGCCAGGAGAGAGGCCGAAAACACCGCACATCGGCTGTCGCCCGAAGGCAGAGAAATGGTCGTCTGAACCTCCTGCCCGACAAGTCGGACCCTGGCTTTGCCGGTCTTCTGCAGGGAAAGCTGGAGTTCCAGAGCGGAACGCAGATCAACACCCGTCAGATGACTGAGATCGACCCGATCTTCCGGTCCACTTCGAGGCGGAACGAATGGGTGCCGGGAATGAGCTCTCCAGCTCGATCCGACACCCATCCGGATGAGGGTCGACCTGACGTCAAGCCATCTCAACACGGCTGCGGCGGCATGGGGACAGAGGCTCCGTCTGATGCCGCACTGAGAACAATGGCATGCGAGTTCATGTACCTTTTCGGCATCGATGATATGGGCCGTCAGCCTGGTAGATCCCATGGTGCCGACCAGCGCATCACCCTCCCAATACAGGGAATCAATACGGTGCTCCTGGTAATACCGGAAAGCCTTTTCAGCCGTGCGTCGATCGAGCACTCCCAGAAGATCTCCTCTCCCCACATGCTGGAGACTGGAGAAGATTGCTGGCGCCTTCTCGATCCGAACGGAACCTTCCATAGCCCACCATCATATCAACTCCCCGGTCGACGTGGAAGCCCTGCTGCCGGAGAGGGTGGAACGCCCTGGAATTCCGATATCAGTGATAGTGGCGGCGAGAGGTAAGGCGCAGGTGGCCGTATCTCCCGGTGCAGGAAGGCAGCCGAACGGAACGAGGGCAGGAGCCGAGGCCGAAGCCTCAAGCGCAGCCGCAGGAGCGGAACCGGAGCGGAGTTGCATCGGATCCAGCAGACCGGATCCCGACTCAAGCCTCCGGGGTCTCCCTGCCTGAGTCCTTCCCCCTCCAAACTTGCCGGGCCCGGCTCAGGGAGCCGGGGTCTTCGGCTCCGCTGCGGGAGCCTCCCCGGCCGATGCCGGACCGGACTTCATGAACTGCCCGAAGATGCCGCCCAGCATCTGCTCCAGCTGCTCGGCACTCTGAGCCTGGTTCAGCTGGTCGATCATGCCCTCGGCCATCCCGAGGAACATCATGAACTGCATTTTCTGCTGCGCCATCGCCTCGGGAGTCAGAGCCTCCACTTTCGCCCGGGCATCCGTCATCTTCTTCTCCCACTCCTCCGCCATTTCGGCTGGTACCCAGCGGCCTTCAACCCTCATCAACTTCATATCCTCAGGTTCCTCGTTGGGAGAACTCACGACCAGAGTCGCCGAGTCGCCTGAAGATTCCTTAACCTTAACCTTCATCCCACGCACCTTGGCGAGAAAGTCCTTTTCGTAGGCATTGTCCTCGGTGGCGGCGGAAGCATCCTTTGCGATCTTCATCAGCTCTGCACCGGTCGTTGCAAGATAGTGTTTCCAGTCAATCTGTTGCAGCTTCTCCAGGCTACTGACATCACTCGAAAGCAGGGTATCCAGAGTTGTCGTCACGGTGTCCCAGTTCCCGGCGATCTCATCCTTCTTCTCGCCGGCCATATTGAAGAAGCTCGTCTGGAAAAAGAGAGCCTTCTTGTCCTTCAGCAGTTTGACGGCCTTTGTCGTCACGGCAAAGGTCTTATTCCAGACCTCGGGATCCATCTTCCCTGCGAAATCATGGGTCAGACCGGTGAGATCTTCCCGGTAGCTTGGAGGGAGAGCATTCCAGAGGACCTCCGGGTGGCCGTCCGCGAGCTGCCGGGATACATGGAGCACCGTCGCATCCGGCGTCGAGGGGAACGCGGCATCAGCAACAGTGCCGGAACCCATCAGGACCATCAACATGGAGAGAGAGATCAGTATCTTTGTCATTTTCATCGCATCACACTCCTTTGTTCTCATGGGAGAAGAGAATACCAGATCGGCTTTCTTTATTGCTCGGCGAGCACCGAGATCCACATCGGCTGAGCTGCTCCCAGCCTCGGAATGACTCAAGAGAAAAGAGCCACGAGCTTCGAGCCCGATACTCCTCGCGGTGCATGAGCCGGTCCCGCCGGCCTCAGTCGCGAGTGTCCCTGCGGCTCCGGGCCGCCCTGAGCCCCAGCGGGGCAAAGCGGGCCATGGTCCTCAGTCTCCCGATCTGCGAGCGCTGACGCTGGTAACTCCAGGAAATCAGGTCTCTGGGTGGTTCCCTTCGTCCCTGTTCCTTGCGTGGGACCATGGAAATCGAGTCGGTCGGGCACTTGAGGACGCAGACGCCGCATCCGATACAGCGGTCCGCGATAACCTCGTATGCCTCTTCACCCGGAACGATGGCTTCCATCGGACATCTCTTCTCTGCGCAGACTCCGCAGGAAACACAGCTCTCGCTCTCGATCCGGGCAACGACTCCTGAGGGCATCAGCATATGGGGGGCATCGAACTCCTTGACGCCTCTGAGAAAACCGCAGCAACAGGAGCAGCAGTTGCAGACGAACATGTTCTGCTCCTGGACGTTATAGGTACAGTGCACCAGCCCCTCATCCTCGCAGCGGTCGAGGATTTCAAGAGCTTCCTCCCTCGAGATAACCCGGCCATAGCCGGGAAGCACGTCATCATAGGCATTTCGAGCCCTTGAGAACGAGAGGCAGGTCTCAGATGTGTGCGTGCATGGCGACCCCAGAGCAGCCTGTTCCTCTCGGCAGATGCAGTCGGCAACTCTAAAGGACTTCGCCTTTTCCAGCATCAAACGAAGATCATCATAGGGCAGTGCCGCAGCCTGAGATTGAATCTTCTTGTTGACCGGGATCACCCGGGCCAGGGCGGGTTCGGTCCCCCCCAGGACCTTCAGCAGCTCGGGAGCATATTCCTCGAACATCTCCGCCAACTCCGGAGTCATCTTTCGAAGCTGGAACTCGTAGATGCCCACCACGAAGGGCGCCAGCATATAGCGCCGTTTGCCGCGCATGGGGACGACGAAAATCTGTCCCTCGTCCGCCATGTCATCCAGCCGTTTCTTTGTTTCCTCAGCGCTGAGCCCGACGCGTCCGGAAATCGCCGAGGCCGACTCCGGGACCATCGTCAATGCGAGAGCCATTCGGGCATCCTCCGGGCTGAAGATATGCTCGAGAATCCGCAATTCGATTCCGCTTTCAGTGGACGGGAAGCCATTGGGGAAGGTATCGAGCTTTCGGGCGAGTCTGGAGTACACGTCGTTCATCGGTCGATCATACATGATTGAGATCACCTTCGATGGTCTTTTTCATCGGGCCCACGAAACCGTGGCGCCTTAACAGCCGATTACCTGATATCCCAGTGGAAGAGCCGGCGGCGCTAAGAGAGCCCCATCGCTCGCAAAAATACAATTCAGAACCCTTGGGGCTGTACCATGCTCCGGGAGCTACCCCCGATCCGACTCCCGGTCCATGATGGACGATTCCTGCCATGCTAGATTGATTCCAGCCGGTATCGGAGCACCCAGCTTCGAACCGGACCATAAGAAGGAGAATGCAATGCCTGAAAATCTCTTGATGCAACCCAATCATTACCGTTCCCTGATGGCTGAACCGGGCTCCCGGGCAATCATGGAAAAAACCATCCGGTTTTTTGAAAATAAAGGAAAGATTCAACTTCTGGAAGACTTCTGGAACCGTGTCTGGTATCGGG
>JANTFG010000024.1 GCA_024763555.1 Thermoanaerobaculales bacterium | reverse complement strand
ACATCGGGGTCCGCCCTGAGAAAGGAACGCATCGCCGCCGCAAAGCTCAGTCCGATCTTCGGACGGACCTGGAGCTGGCGAAGTCCCGCCTGGGTGATTTCCACCGGATCCTCCGCGGTCCAGATCTTTCGCTCCGGAGTATTGATCGAGGCCAGGGCTGAGTGGAGGGTAGTCGTCTTACCTGAGCCCGTCGGCCCGACACAGAGAAAGATCCCGTATGGCTTCTTGACGAGTTCACGAAAAACTCTGAGATTCCTGTCGGAAAAACCCATCTTTTCGAGAGGAAGCGGCTTGGATCCGGCAAGGAGACGCAGGACCACATCCTCATCTCCTCCGACGGTCGGCAGGGTTGCAACCCGGAGCTCAAGCTGCCCGGAGCCCCTTCGAAATGTGATCTTACCGTCCTGGGGTTTCCGACGCTCCGAGATGTCGAGGTTGGCCATAATCTTGATCCTGGAGACCAGGGCACGGCGAATTGTGGGGGGCAGCTCCTGGTATACGCTCATGGAGCCATCGACGCGGAAACGGATGACGGTCGGCTTCTCCGGCCCGTAAGGTTCGATGTGGATATCCGTGACTCCCCGCTCCTGCGCGTCCCGTAGAATCTGATCGACGAGGCGAATGACAACGCCCTCCTGCTCTTCTTCTTCCTCCCCAGACTCTTCAGGAAATTCTGCGGGCGTCGTCAGAATTTCAGCGGTCTCCGCCTCAGTCGAGACAACGCTGAAGGAGGCGCGGAGATAGGCCTCGATATCCTCCGGCAAAGCGACCCGGAACTCGGCCCGGGGTGCGATATGCATGATCCGGATGAGGTCGGCCTTCTCCAGGTCCGATGGATCTTCCATGGCGACGATGACCGTCTCGCCCTCAATTTTCAGCGGCGCGATCCGGAGTTTGGCCAGGGTCTCATAGTTCAGTCGTTCCCGCAGCGCATAGGGCATCATCCGGTTCCCGTCGAAAGAAAAGGACGGTGTGTTGTAGTACTCCGCAAGGCTTTGGAGAACATCCGACTTGGGAATCTCCGTTTTGCCGACGAGGACGTCCGCCACGGCTTTCCGATTCCGGCGGGCATATGAGAGGGCCTCTGCGAGTTGCTCCTCGGTCAAAACACCGGTGTCGAGCAGGGTGGCGAAGGGATTGGCCCGGCGTCCCGGAGCAAGGCGACGGCGGTTATAAAAGGCGATCCCCAGGGTTTCGGCGATCTTTTCCGACGCCTCGAGATCTTCTCTGGAAAACAGCCCTCCCCCCGCTTTGTTGACGAGTTGAAGAACCCCGAGCCCGTGTCCCTCGTATTTGATCGGCGCCATCAAGACCGAACGGGTGACAAAACCTGTCTGTTGGTCCCACTTCGAGTTGAAACTCAGCCTCGGGTGGAGCCTGCTCAGCTCTTCCTGATCATAGGCGTTTGCGATGACAACACTCTCCTGGACCAGGGCACAGTAACCCGCCAGGGAACCATAGCCCTTGGCGATCCGAATCTCCGAAACGTCGGATCCCTCCTTGAAGATGCTGTAGAGTTCGCCGTTTCTGGTGTCCACCGCGTAGACCGTCACCCGTTCTGCGCCCAGCAACTCCTGGACTCTCGGTGTCATGTCCAGAATGATTCTGCGGATGCTCGACGCCGAATGGATTCCATTGATCACTTCGGCAATCTTCTCGCTCAGAAGCCCGATCTCAGTCATGCCACTCCCCCTTTTCTCCAGCGATTCAATGAAGGACCATCGTGGAGTTACCTGACAATTTTACCCGAGACGAAGGCCGACCGAAGCCGGAATATGCCTGGAGCACAATTAACCGACGCCTCAGCCGAGTGGCTCCGGCGGACAGGCTGTCCAAGATGTTGATGTCCCGGCGCTTATAACGAATGCGGGCGAGACCGGAGGCAGATCAAATGTCAGCGCGGGCACCTGAAGCGCGAAAGATCGGCGCACATCGCCGCTGAAGATCGAGCAGCTGAAATCGGGTTGTCGGCGCCGGGAACAGCGTGTCTCGCAAACACGAAAAAGGCGGGCGCCGGCCCGCCTTTTCATTGAAATCATCTGGATTCAGGGAGTGGGTTCTCCCTCGGACGACTCCGAAGATGCCGTTTTCGGCTGCGAAGCGGGAGTGACCGAAGCAGCGTGGGTACTGACCCTGACCTTTGCGACTGGACTCGTGACCGCCATCGCGATCGCAAATGACCTGGATTCACCGGCCTTGAGAACCGCAGAAATTCCAGTTGCTCCCTGGGCGACCGGCTTTGAGTCCGCGTCCTCGGCGATGGCGGTGATACCGATCGCGTTGACATCTTCCGTTCCGCTGTTCGTCACATTCCCGGTAACAGTGAGGATTCCGTCCTTGAGAACCTGATTCAGGCCGGAAACGTCGAGGGAGACCGTCGATTCCTCCTGTGTTTCGTCCTCGGTGTCCGCCTCATCCTCCGGGTGAATGTGTTTGACATCCTGATCGGTGATCTTCAATGCGTCTTTTTCGTCCCGCTGTCGGGCGATCGCCGCCCCGAAGCGGCCCTTCGTCCCGCCTGAACTCGCCGCGGGTTCTTCAAATTCCCCGGCCTCCGGAATGGAGACCGATTTCTGAAGGCCTGAGGCCTCGAGATCAACATCCGTCGCATCAAAAGCCATGAAACGACCATTCTCGAGTTTGACCTGAACCTGGCCGCGAACAAGAACAACCGACACGGCTTCAACCGTGGAGCCATCCTTCATCACCACCTGTCGCTTCTCCGCAAAGGCCGTCGAAAGCATCAGCATACAGAGCCCGAGGACAAGAAAAAAACGTCTCACCGTCAATTCTCCTTCCAGTCCACTATTCCAACCGGCACCTCAAAGGGCGCCGCCGGTTCCTTTATCTCGAGATGATCCGTTGTCTGCACAAGGTGAATATCTCCATCCACGCCCCAGTATATCACAGGCTCCGTCGGCATTTCCGCAGTCTCACCGAGCTCCTCGAAGCGTTGTTTCCCCGGCCTGGGATCCCCATTGAAGAGATTCAGGACGTAGGTCCGGGCACTCCCACTCCGGCGACAGTCATAACCAACGACTCCCCCGGCGGAATCGTGAACTGGAACAACGTCCACCCCCGCCTTCGGATTGAAAGTGGAGAACACGATGTGGCTCCTCAATACCAGTGCGGGCGTCACCACTTTCTCCGTCTTTTCTGAGGGTGGGCCCTCATCGAACTCGAGATACCAGCCCCATTTTCCTTCGCCGGGGGCGAGGTAGCTGAGTGACGGACCCACCGCGGCCGAGCCTGCGCCCACGGCCTGGAGATCGAGATCGCTGAGAACAACACCCTCAGGAGGTTCCTTGAAAGCATAGAAACGGTGCGGCTCGCGATTCTTCTCGAAAATCTCATCCCGATTTCCGGCGCCGATGCAGATCGCCATGACAGCCCTGCCGTCAACGCCGAATGAGACGGGCACGAGCGTGGGGCGCATGAAGAAGGGCTGATATCCCTCAGCCTCGAAGATCTTCTCGGGATTCCAGGTGTTGACCCGCCCGGATTGACTCACCCTTCCCGGGACACTGAGATCCACCCTGTAGATCCTGCCCTGAGTCGTGGCAAAATAGATTTTCTCCAGAAAACCGTCAAGATCGAGGTCCAGACCCTGCACATCGCCCGGCACCATGCCCTCGACCCTTTCCTTGAGCAGAATCTTCCCGGTCTCGACGTCGAGGCCGTAGATGAAGTTCCCCGTCTCCTGAGCAGGGGGCACGCGCACACCCATCGGGGAAAAACCACCCCCGAAGAACATGAGCATTCGATCTTCCGTGCTCTGTCCATTCCCGGTTCGCACAAATCCGACCAGCGGTCTGGACCAGGTCTGGCCGAGGTCCGGTTCAAGATTCCCGTCCTCGTCGGAGAGATCGGTGAATTCCCAGCGAAACTCAGGCCAGACGCCGTCACACCCCATGCCCCCTGAGGCACAGGATGCGTCCCGGGCCGGCCCCTCGTCCAGACCTTTTGCAGAGGGCGCCTTCCAGGTCGCGACCGGAAAACTTCCGCCGGATCCCGGCGCTCTTCGGAAACGTGTTCGCGTCTCGAAGTCGATTTCGCCGTGGGGTATGGGCCCGGCGTCCTGAAGGCGGTCAGGTTGAGTCACATCGAGGGCGACATAGCTCCTGCCTCCCCTGCGCTCGCCAAAAAGCAGATAACTTCGCCATTCCCGGCCGGCCGCAGCCCCGACCTCCCGGGAATCTCGATGGATGTACACATCTGCAAGAGCCGCGGCGCCGTCCACGGTCCAGTTCTGGGCGCCTCCCTTGAGAAGCGCGGGGAACTTCCCCATGACGGCTTGAGGCACCCAGGCAAAGAGTTCCCGCCCCGTTCCCGCATCATACTGAGCCGGCTCATCCCCCTCGCCGTCCGGATCCCACAGGCCGCCGTCGAAAGCATGCATCGCACCATCGTTCGATCCGGCAAAGATGACCCGTCGCCGGTGTCGATGGGTCTCGAAGAAGTCGCGGTAGCCCCCGTAATTCGCCTCAAAGCAGGCAAAACAATCCGGCGCCCCCATCTCCCGGGGCGTCGAGTGGAAGATATCTCCGAGTTTCTCGATGCCCTGGACGATTGCGCCCGGGGCGCAGCCCGGACCCGTTCCGCCGCACCAGTGATAGGAGGAGGCTTGGATTTCGTGACCGTCGGCATCAAGCCGAACATCCCTCAAGGGAATCCGACGCCCCTTCTCGTCGCTGCCGTAGCGGACTCCGCGGATGAAGTCGATCACGTGATGCAGATCGAGGCGTTCCTCTGAGAATTCCAATCGGAAATCGGGCGCCCAGGAGCCAAAAATCGCCCGGCCAAGCTCGGCCCTCCTCTCGAAGGACCCGGCGTCTTCTCCCGGGTAGGCGAAAATTCTCCTGGTCGCTTTCCCTGCTTCATGCTCTCCGTAGTAGATCCTTCTCGGATCCCGGGATCTCCCCCAGGGATTGTCGGTCAACACATCTCCCCAGTCCCAGCGTGCGGCCAGGGTGTCTCCGGCATCCCACAGAGCCGCCGAGGAATCCGGTTCTCCCTCCGCGCTCATTCCCGCGAGGCGCCCGGTCTCAGGATCAACTGGATAGGCGCTGAGATGACCCTCCCAGATCGACCTGTTCCGGCGGGGTCTGAATGTGGCCAGGCAGGCGTGCTGCCCGGTCGCCCCGTCCAGAGGCGAGACAACGGGAGCAGCGAAAGATCGATCTCCCTCTTCGAGATGCCGACCCACCGAGAAAAGAGCGGCACGAAGCTGTTCTTCGTCCCCGGCGACGAAATACCCGCCGCCTGTCCGACGGGCGAGACAGGCAAGCTCGCTCATGTCAGGATTCATGACATTCTTTTCGCTTCCCAGGTAGATTGCGTAAACAGCTCCGGGGAAGCCGGCCGCCTCCGAACAGAGCTCCGTACTCTCCGAACAATTCTCCTCTCCGTCAGTGACGAGAATGAGAATATTCCTGCGGCATGCACCCAGGGGGTCGTTCCACGAGCCGACCGTCTCCCTGATATAAGAACTCGCCTCTTCAATCGTTTTTCTGATGGATCTTCGTCCGAAAGCGGCGATGGTTTCCGTCATGGGAATGTAGTTTTCACGTTCTCGCGGCAGGAAATTCTCGCGATGTGTCGGAAAATAAAAGATCGGCGTCCACTGGGGATCAAGATAGGAGTCGATCAGACTCCGTCTGTCTTCGGTGCTCCCATCAACGGCGTCTGGTTCGGAGAACGGAACGATCGGCACTCCGGATGGACCCTGATTGAAATATCCTGCGCAGTCTGAGGAATCCTCGTAATCCACGGAACTCAAGCTTCCGTCAGCCGGCATCGACTCCTGCGATGGATGATCATAAAGGACGAAGGGCTGCACGAACTCCACGACCGTCAGGCGGGAGGGGCGACCGATATCTCTTCTCCAGCCGCCCCGCCCGTAGATCTCGTAAAACTCCTCGATATAGAGTTCCTCAGAACCGATCTGGTGGCTCCAGATCTCCGGAACCACCCAGTCGTGCAGTTTCTCGACCCAGTGCTCGTCGGTTGTATCGATTCCATGTTGTGCGGCGACTTCTTTCCAGCTTCTGGTGCCGGCGAGTCCGGCCCTGATGCCCTGTCCCTGCGGCAGTTTCGAGTAGTCGAAGGCCGGGTAATACCACATGTGATCCCTGCTTCGCTGCGCCCCACTCAAACTGGCCAGCCGTGGCGGCCGCCGGGTCTCCGGATCGAGCCTCACCGGATCGACAAGGGCCGACACGAGACGAATGTCCCCATTATTCGGCTCGTCTCCACCTTCACGGTAGGCGCGGTTCCTGTTCAGCGGATCACAGTCTTCGATGTAGAGATCCGAAGCATCACGGCCGTAGCGAATGGGATAAAAGGGCCTCGGCCGGGAGGAGCCATGGACATTGAGGGCCCCCCCGAAGCGAAGGACCGTCCCAGGGCGGGTGCCATCGAGCATCCCCGGTTGGGACGTATCGTCGACGCCATCTCCATCGGTGTCGATCATTGTCTTGACGCGGTAGATGTAGTTGAGATAGCTGATGGAAATCGAGCTTCTCTCGGAGAAGGAAAAGCCTAAATTGAGCCCGAGGTCTGCACTGAGAAAACTGCGGATTGCCATCTTGGCCTGATGCAGTTTGGATCCCTGCCGGAGAAGCTCCCTGAAATCGGATCCCAGCCGGCTCTCAAGGAATGTGCTTCCGTATCGGCTGATCACCTCTCCCGAAGAGCCGCCGTCATCGTCACCGCAGGCCGGAAAACAGATCGAGTCGGATTGCGCATCGTGGACCATCTGAGCACCGGAATCGAGAATCAGCAGCACATTCGCCGGCGCCCCATCCTGTCCGAGCAGATCCCGATCATCTCCATGAAGCATCAGGGGCAGGAGAAGAACGATCAGCCCGGAGACGACGAAGCGGCAGGTCTTCATCATTCCCCCCTCTCACTTCGGGCCGAGCGAAAGCGGGGCCGGTCCCAGGCTGAAGGCGGCACTGACAACTCGCCGGCTTCGAGTGGTCGGATGCTGCGCCTCTGCAGTCGTCCTGTAATAACTGAGGTAGAGGGCCTGGCATCCGGAGCCCTGGCCTCCTCCGACCTGGTTACCCGTCACGGGGTGGGGAGGACCGGCGGAAACAAGCGGCGACACCTGCACCTCGATCGGTCTTCCCGTCGGCCTGGCCTTCTTGCCCCGGAAATCACCGACCGGGAAATCGAAAGCGTCGGTCCGGCCCAGCCTCAGACGGGCCCGCGCCGCTGAGATTCCGCTGTCGGCCGCATAGAATGTCTTGGTCGGCCAGCGCTCAAGACCCGCAATCCTCGAGGAAAGGAAAGAACGGGAAAGCAGACCAAAACCGAGAAAAGTGACGATAACAATCAGTGCCAGGGCAACAAGGAGCGCCGCGCCGCGCTCTGCTGATCTCCTCGAATTCTTCATAATCCTCCCCCCTCTCCCGGGCCGTGCATCAGCGGTGGATGACTCCGGAGAGCGACACACTCGGAGACAACCCGATAGCGGAATTGCAGTGCCTTCCCCGAGAGCGGCGACCCGTTTTCCGGAATCTCGACCCGGCTCCTCCATTTCGGGTCAGGGGCTCCCGTGCGACCGACAACCGAAAGGCGAATCTCCTTCAAGGCAGTGAATTGGTCGACCGTCGGCCCCCTCATCCCCGGTCTTTCGAAAAACCACTCCGTCTCTTCAATCGACTGGTTGAGATTCACATCGCAGCCGAGGGCAAGCTGGAAATCGGAGACATTCGGGACGAGTTCCTCCGCCGTCACGGCGCCCCCGGGGGAATGAACCCGCAGGCGGTAGAGCGAAGGCTGGTCGAAATTGTTCCGGGCAACGTAATAGACCAGATCATCGACAAAGCCGGCGGCATAGCTCTGTGAAGGGATCGTCGCCGTTGCTCCCCCGGGATTCTCTGCCGCGTAGGCCCCTGCATCACCGTCATCAAATGCGATCTCCAGGCTGTTTTCGCTGATACTCGGGTTGTTCGTTACCTCCACAACTCTGAAGAGACCATAGCGCCGGATGCCGCCGATCGCCGGTCGGATATCCATCGGACTCTTCATCGAAACAAGCAGGGCACGACCAAGTCCTGAGGGCATCGCAACAAGTTCCTGTGCTCGCCCACTCCAGGGCGAGACTCCGGATACCCTGAGGCGCCCAGGTGAAAAATCCCCCGGGGCCACATCGTAGGTCGGTGTCGTGAGGACCCCCCTGATCCGAAGAACATCCGTCCCCCCGATCGGCGGTCGGTTCGGCCTGATTCCCCAGTCCAGGCCACTGATCGAACTCACAAAAGCATTGGTGCCGGCTGCGTTGTCCACGAGGTCGACGGCCAGCGGAACGAGCCCCCCCTCCGCCCGCCTGACAAGGAGCGGAAGCCCGCCGGCGCCGGCCATCCGGACCATTCGGGTGAGCGCCGCGATGGAGTAGCGTGCACCTTCACTTGTCTCCGCCAGATTCCCCTGAATTCGGGCGTGATTGGAGAAAGTCGTGAGGAGCGAGAGGAATGAAACAACGATGACACTGAGAAGAAGGAGAGAGACCAGGGCCTCGACCAGTGTAAATCCGTGGGAGCGAGACCCTGCCGACATCGCCTAGCCCTTGATCTTCAACAGAGAGACGGTGGCGTTCCGGCGGCCGACACCCGCTCCCGAAGTTGAAATCGCCGTCACGATGATGCGCTTGACATTTGAGTTGGCGGGGTTTGCACAGGGCAAGCCGGGAGGCCTCGGGCTGAAAGGGCTCATCTCGAAATCCTGGACTCGCCAGATCAAATTGAGCCCACTTTCCGGCCGGAGCAGTTGATGGACTGCGCCACTCGAGAGCTCGGGATCCATGACGGTTCTTCCTGCGTCGTCTGTGTACCACGCGCTTGCGAGGAGTTCTTCGGCCTTCGTTCGCACGGAATGGGTCAGCTCCGTGTACTCAAAGCCGGTGGTGTTCAAGTCCATCGCGACGGAGAACATCGTCAGAATGGATCCCGCCACGAAGGCGAGAATCAACAGGGCCACAAGTGTCTCAATGAGGGTGACGCCTCCATCCCGGAGAGGTGGCGATGCAGCTCTCACGCCACAATCTCCCGTGACAGGGAGAATGGCCGCTCTTCCCATTCCCTCCCCCACATCGAAGGCCTCAATCATTGTGAGATCACGCTCCGCGTTCCTCATTCACAATCCTTCGGAGGACGAGCAGGATGTCTCACCCATCTCCCTCCCGGGTTGAGCGAATTGAGCGCGAAGCTTCATGACTCAACAAGTATACGTCCCATCCTCGTCCCTTCAAACGATTTCGGAAAGAAGGGAGTCTGTTTTACCGGGCGGAGTGGACACCGGAATGGCTACCATCGCTCCCGGACTCAGTCTTCACAGTTCCGAGACGTCTCAGAAAGCGCTGCATGGCGTCGGTGCCGACAAGGCCCTCATACTCTGAAAGCGCTCTCACGTTCCCGGCATCCGCCATCAGAGCTCTCTCCAGGGCCTTCCTTTCTCTCTCCGGCGATTTCCGGTTTCGCCAGTGCTCCGCGAGCAGCAACCAGCCTTCTACGAGTTTTGAATCGGCTTCCAGGGCCCGCTTGAGCTTCTCCAGAGCCCGGGCTGTCCACTTCGGATTGAGCAGGAGCAGATGGGCCAGCTTGAGGAGGTTGGTCGGACTGGGGTCGAGATCCGTCGTTTTTTCCATCAACTGGATCGCGGAGAAGAAATCCTCGCGACGGATCAGACTCTCAACCTCCCGAAGGTTTTCCCGGACCAGCGCCTCCCGCGCCGTTTCGTTGTCGGGAATCGGCTCCTGCTCTTCGAGCCCTGCGGCGCGGGCCCTGAGCATTCGGTCATACCGTGGCCTCAGGCGCGGATTCGAGAGCGTCTTATAGGCTTCCTCAGCCCGGGCATGGACTTCCTTCAATTCAGCTGCAAAAGACGCCATCCCCGTCTCTGAAACCCGGACGGGATTGTAGAGGCGATCAAATTCCTCCCAACGGTCTGCAATGTCCTGGTAACTGGCATAGGCCGAAACACCAAAGAACTCGTAGTGGTCCAGATCCTTCATTCGTGCGTGGAGTCTCCGCAGCGCCCAGACTTCCTGCTCGGAGGCGGAGGCCTCATCGGTGCCCGCTGCAGCTGAAAACTGCTTCTTGACGGACTCGCCCTTCACCACCTTCGAGCGAAGGACCATTTTCGGTCGCGGCACAACACTGACAAGGCCCGAAATAACGAGGGGATAACAGGCGGAGACGAAGCGTTCCCGGTCCATCTTCAGACTCTTTCGGAGGTCCCCAACGGAGCGGCTCAGGTACAGTTTTCCCAGGAGTGTCGCCTCATCCGTGGCGAGATCAAAGTCCTGGATAATCTCTTCCAGGGGCAATTCGAGGCTGAGGTGGTGTTCCTCCGTGCCCAGCAATTTCTTCTTCCGCTCGAAATCATTGAAGTATCTCGCGGAGAGCAGAATGAGTTGCTGGGTCGTGATCCCGGGCAGGGTATCCAGCTGCCCGGCATCCCTCCCCTCGGTAAAGAGAAATTCGGCCAGTTCCTCATTCGTGGCCCGTTCGAGGATTGCCAGGGCCAGGCCCTCGAGTGCCCGTTCGAGAGTGTGCCGGCGAAGGATTCTCTCAGTAACCAGAATATGTCCGAGCGGCGGGGCGTCCGAGCCCTCCTGGATCTGGAGCAGCTCTTTCTTTCGCCCCGGGCTGATCAGCGAATGCACGACCAGCCAGGACCCAAGTTTCTCCGATTCTATCGAGGAGCGCGCAGCACGAAGTTCCCCTGAGACGAAGATGAACTCACGGTCGATGCTCGGGGTTCCAACCGTCAGGATTCCGGTTGCACCCCGCCTGTTGAGGTCCCGGAGGATCTCGGGCAGGGGTTCCTCAGTCCAACAACGGCCGTCGAGTTTCTCTTGTAAATTCGTCATCAACGATACTCTATTCCCACACTCATGATAGCACGCAGCTTGAGCCGGAGGCTTTTCTGACCGGCGGTGCGAAATGATTGCCACGGGGGAGCGAAGCTGTCAGAATATCTTCTGGGAGAAATTTAATGAGACACTTCAGATTCCCGGCAGTCCTTTCCCTCTCGGCCCTCCTGATCACCATCGCCTGCACCCTCAATCCGGCCACTGGTCAACGCCAGTTCACTCTCATCGGCGAACAGCAGGAAATCGCCATGGGCCGAGAATACGCAAAGAGCGTCGAAGCGGAAATCGGTTTTTATCAGGACGAGAAGCTCCAGGCCTACGTGCAGAGCATCGGAAAGGAACTGGCTTCTCATACCGAGAGACCCAGTCTTCCCTGGGAATTTCACGTCGTGGACGACCCAGGCGTCAACGCCTTCGCTCTTCCGGGCGGCTATATCTTCATCACCAGGGGGATCCTGGCATCCTTCAACTCGGAGGCGGAAATGGCCTCGGTCCTGGGTCATGAGATCGGGCACGTGACCGCGCGCCACAGCGTTGAGCAGCTCTCACGTGCCCAGCTCGCTCAACTCGGGCTGGGAGTCGCGATGGTGGCCAGCGAAGACTTCCGTCAGTACGCGGACCTGGCCCAGATGGGTCTCGGCGTCCTCTTTCTGAAGTTCAGCCGGGACGACGAGAGCCAGGCCGATCAGCTCGGCCTCCGCTACCTGATGCGCGATCATTATCAAGCCGAGGAGATGCCCAAGGTCTTCGAGATGCTCAAGCGACAGACGGAAATGGCCGGGGGCTCCCGCCTGCCCGAATGGCAGTCCACCCACCCCAGCCCGGAGCACCGGAGCGCGAAACTTCATCGAAGAATCGAGAAGCTCGGAGGAAGCCCGCCGGATGCCCTCGTCCGGCGAGACACCTACCTTGAACATCTTCGAGGCCTCGTCTTTGGGCCGGACCCCCGGGAGGGCTACGTCGCCGGCCGGACCTTCTACCATCCCCAGATGGCCTTCCGCGTTGATTTTCCAGAGGGCTGGAAGATCGTTAATCAGAAGCAGATGGTTGGCGCCCTTTCCCCGGACAGGAAAGCTGCGATCGTCCTGAAACTGGCCCAGGCGGACGACCCCGGTGCGGCCGCGCAGAAATTCTTCAACCAGTCGGGAGTCCGGAAGCTCGGCCGCCGGGGTCGCGGATTCTTCGATTTCCAGATCGATCCCTCGACCGACGCCTCCGGCGGGAGTCAGCCGGGCGCCCGCGGCTCGATCGCCTTTGTCAAGCATCGGAACCTGGTCTTCCAGCTCGTGGGCTACACCAGCCCGGGAGACTTCTCCAGCTACTCCCGGGTCATCCGCCCGGCCATCTCGAGTTTCAGGAAACTCACGGATCCGGCTCACCTCAATGTCAAACCAAAAAGAGTTCAGCTCATCCGGGTGGATCGAGCGATGAGCCTGGAAGCCTTCGACCGGAAGCACCCCTCCTCCGTCTCCATCGAAGAGCTGGCACTGCTCAACGGCATCCAGCCCACCGACACACTGAAAAGCGGCACCCTGATCAAGAGGGTCGTCGGCCGGGAGCCTCCCAAGAACTGAGTTTTTGCTGATTGACCCTGAGAAATATGACATTTTGCAAGATATTTTCTTGACAATCGTGTTTTCAGGAGTAATCTATGCGAAATGATGGATGTTTGGGGGTCAAATGAAAAAGAAGATGCGCGCGATCATGGAGAAAATCGAGGCCGAGACCGTTCATTTTCTCAGCCTGCAGTTCACGGACATCGACGGAATCGCCAAGAACGTCGAGGTTCCCCACTCCCAGTTCGAAAAGGCTCTCGACGGCCAGATCATGTTCGACGGATCCTCCATCGAAGGCTTTACCCGGATTGAAGAGTCGGACATGCTCCTGGTCCCCGACCTGGACACCTTTCAGATCTACCCCTGGGATAACGGTCACGGCAAGCTGGCCAGGCTGATCTGTGATATCCGGACCCCGGACAACGGAACTTTCCCCGGCTGCCCGAGGACTGTGCTGAAACGGGCCGTCGAGAAGACCCGTGCGATGGGTTTTGAGATGATGGCCGGACCCGAGGCGGAGTTTTTCCTCTTTTACCTTGACGAAGAGGGTGAGCCCATTCCCGTGACCCACGATGCCGGTTCCTATTTCGATCTCGGGCCGGTCGACCTCGGGGAAGCCGCACGGAGAGACATCGTCCTGGTCCTGGAGGCCATGGGTTTCGAGGTTGAGGCGGCCCACCACGAGGTGGCGCCCGGCCAGCATGAGATCGATTTCAAGTACGGCGAGGCCGTGGCGACCGCGGACGCCATCGTCACCTTCCGTGATGTCGTGAAAAGAGTTGCTCACCAGCATGGACTCCACGCCACCTTCATGCCCAAGCCGATGGCCGGTATGAACGGCTCCGGGATGCACACCCACCAGTCGCTCTTTGACTCGGAGGGTAAAAACGCCTTTTATGATCCCGAAGGGCCATGGCAGCTCTCCGAGATCGCCCGGGCCTATATCGGCGGACTGCTCGATCATGCTCGGGGCCTGGTGGCCATCACCAACCCCCTGGTCAACTCCTATAAACGCCTGGTGCCGGGCTACGAGGCGCCGGTCAACGTCGCCTGGTCCGAGAAGAACCGTTCGCCGATGATCCGCGTTCCCGATCGGCGAGGCGTCGGCACCCGTTGCGAAGTGAGGATGCCCGATCCCTCCTGTAATCCCTACCTTGCCTTCGCCGCTATGCTCTCCTCAGGTCTTGACGGTATCGAGCGAGGCCTGGACTGCGGCGAGCCGGTCAACCGCAACATCTTCGAGATGAGCGAGCGCGAGAAGAAAAGACTCAAAATCCGTCAGCTTCCGGGCTCCCTGGACGAGGCCCTGGATTTTCTGGAGAAAGACCAGCTGCTTCGCGATGCGATGGGAGAGCACATCTTTCACCACTTCCTCCTCAACAAACGCCGTGAATGGGCCTCCTACATCAAGGAGATCCACGACTGGGAGCTGGAGCGCTACTTCCGGCGCTACTGATTCTCCCGGATGGACCGCCGGTGCGAGCGCCCCGGCGCCGATAACGCTACACTGTGCCCATGAGCTTTCTCGCGAAACTGCGCGCCATCGGGCGATCGAGAGCGGGACTCAGGCGATGCCTGGTCGAAGCGGAGAAAGGGCTTCCGGCAGCCATCAGCCTCCCCTTCGAGGCTGCGGAGACCTTTCGCGAGACCCAGACCTTCCCCGGGGAGACAGAGAACCGGGAGGCACCCTGGTTCTACTCACCCGGCCCAAGGCCCCCGCAACTCGAGGCCGAGTGGCTGGAGTCGGCCCTGCTGATCGCCGCGGCCGAGAATCTCGACGCTGTCTTTTTCGGTGACGCCTCCATCGAGAGTCCACCCGAGCTGCCGGGGAGTTTCGAGGAACTCTTCGAGGCGCCCTGGAGGGGGTGGACCTTTTTTTCCAGCCGGGTGTTTTCAGAGCGCGCGGGCCGGATCGAGAAAGGTCCAGACCCCGGCCGCCCACTGGTGACCAAGATCATCCCCCCGGGAGGCCTCCGCGGGAAGCACGAGGCCGAAGAGGCGGATCCTCCCCATCGCCGCGGGCCCTACCTCCTCGACCGGAAGCCGCCCCGGGAACTGAAGATCGAAATCAATGATCCCCTTCCTCTCGAATGGCCGTCCACATCCCCGACGCTGCCGGGCCTGCTGATCACCGCGCCCTTCCTGGCCCGGGGCGGAGCCGAACACACGCTCTATGAAAGCATGAGAATCCTCGCCTCAGAGTATCGGATCTTCTTCCTGACCTTCGCGGAGCACCGCCGGGAACTCGACGACCGCCGACCGGATTTTCGACGGCTGAGCCCCCGCCTCCTGAGCCTGGGCGACTGGCTTCATCCCGACGCCATGCCCGCCGTCGTTGAGGATCTCATCGACCGCGAACAGATCACGATCTGGTACAACGCCAACGGCAGCACGCTCTTTTACGACTTCGGCCCCCGAATCGCCGCCCGCTTCCCAGGGCTTCGGATCATCGATCACCTCTACGACCACCGGGTCGGCTATATCGAGGCCTTCGCCGGCGGCGCTCACCAGGACTGGATCGATGCCGTCGTGGCAGAGAACCATCCGATCGCCGAGACCCTCCAGCGAGAACAGGGCTGGCCTTCCGATCGGGTTCCCGTCGTCTGGCCCTGCGGTCGCCCCCGGGAGGCACTGTCGTCTGAGGAACATCGGGATGAGATTCGGCTGCGACTGCGGCGAGAGCTGGAGATCCCTCCGGAGGCCTGTCTCTTTCTGACGGCCGCGAGAATTCACGAGCAGAAGCGGCCGCTCGATCTCGTCCGCCTCGCCTCCCGGGCGCCGGAGAACTGCTTCTTTCTCGTGGTCGGGGGCGGCCCCCTGGCCGGGGCGCTCGACGACGCGATCTTCGCCTCGAAACTCAGGAATATCTGCCGCCTGGATTTCCGCACGGACATTCCCGAACTCATCCTGGCCGCAGACGCGGGCCTCCTGGTCTCGGACTTCGAGGGCCTCCCCGTCTTCGCCCTGGAGTGCATGCAGCTGGGCCGGCCCTTCATCGGGACGCGCGTCGGGGATCTCGGAAGGCTGCTCGAGGAGAGCGGGGGCGGGATCTGCAGCGGCGAGCCGGGGGACCTTGAGGCCCTGGAGGGAGCCGTCCGGATCATGGCCGATGCCGACCGCCGCCGGGACTACGCGGAAAAAGCCGTCCGGGCGGGGAAGACCTTCTTCCCGGAGCGCTGCGCGGCCGAGATGAAGGCGGTTTTCCAGGGGTCCGAAGGATGATCCTCTCCGCCGATCTTCGTCGTCGCATCCGCCGGATCCGCAGCGAAATCGCGCTCATCCGGCACAGGCTGCAGTGGCGGGAGGGAAAGCCCGCCGCCCTGAAGCTAATCTCCCCTCCGGCCGGGGAGCCGCCCCCGCCTCAACCGGCGATCGGAGTCATCCCGCCGCCGGGGGTGTCTTCCGAGGAGCTGAGCAAGAACCTCCGCGGACAGACCGAAAAATCCTGGGCCCTCGACGCGGAGCATGCTCCCTGGTTCTACTTTCCGGAGGGAGATGGAAAGGAATTGCCTCCCGAGATGCTGGAGATGCTGCTGCTGGTCGGCGCCTCCTGCGGAGTGGACAGCCTCCAGGCCGGCGGCGGGCTGCTGCTGCGGGCGCCCGGCCCAAGTCCGGGCCCCGGACTGGGAATGCAGCTCGCCCTCGATGGCGGGGAGGATGATGCGCCTTTTCTCAGAGCCGGGAACATCCGTCACATCCAGGCAGACCGCCCAGTCATTCCCCTCCCCCTCCACAGCCCGGAAGTCCTGCTGAGGGATCTGCCGGAAGTCCCAGGCCCCAGGACGGCGGTTTTTGTTCTCCCCTTTTTGGCCATCGGCGGGGCGGAACAGCTTCTCTTCGATCTCCTGGAGGGCTGGACACAACGCTTTCGCGTACTCATCGTCTGCCTGGATGAACACCGGCCGGAACTTGGCTTGAGCATCGGGAAATTCACCGCCCTCGGCCTGCCCGTCTACCGTCTTGGTGACCGGCTCCCGCGCCAACTTCGGATTCCCGCCCTGCGTCATCTCGTCCGGCGATGGAAGGCCGAGGCCCTGATCTCCTGGAACGGCTGCATCGATTTCTACGACGAAATCGAGGAGATCCACCGCGATCATCCGGGCCTTCGGATCTACGACCAGCACTACAATCACGAAGGCGCCTGGCTGGAGTGGCTCCGGCCGGAGATCACGCGGGTCTGCACGGCCCAAATCGCCGTTAATGCCGAAATCGGGCGGGCCCTTGGGGACCGGGGCGCCTCACGCGTCGAGATCATCCATCACGCCGTCCGGATCCCGGAACTTCCCTCCGATGCCGAGCGTCAGAGGCTTCGAAGGCAGAGGCGGCACGATCTTGGTATCCCGGAGGAGGCAATCCTCGTCGGATCATTCATCCGCATGCATCCCCAGAAACGGCCGATGGACATCATTCGCCTGGCGCGACGAATGGAAAACTCGGGCTTCCATTTCCTGCTGGTCGGAGGCGGTCCGGAGGAGGGGAGGGTGGAGGCGGAACTCCGAAAGCGGCCTCTGAAAAACCTCCTGCGCCTTCCGATACAGGAAGACACCGGGCCACTCTTCGAGGCCCTCGATCTCGCCCTGATGAGCTCACAGTTCGAGGGACTTCCGGTCTTCCTTCTCGAAGCCATGGCACGGGAGATTCCCTGTGTCGCCACCGATGTCGGCGAGATCGGCTCACTGTTCTCCGAGGGAGGAGGCATTCTCATCGCAGAACCCGGCGATCTCAGGGCCTTCGAAGCGGCTCTGGAGGAGTTCCGGAATCCACGACGCCGCCTGGATGCGGGAAAGAGGGCCCGCGCTCGAGTCGAGTCGGCCCACGGGCTGAATGAGTACCGGCGCGCCTACGAGAGGCTGATCTTTCCATGAGTAGGAAAAATCCGCGCTTCTCCGTTCTGATCCCCTCCTTTAACCACGGAGAGTATCTCGAGGCCGCCGTCCGCTCCGTCTTCGACCGGGATGGGGAGGCGGTCGAGGTACTCATCCTCGATGACGGATCCACCGATTCCACACCCGAACTTCTCAAGAGGCTTGAAGAGCTGCCGGCTGTCCGCACCATGCGCCAGGAAAACGCCGGGGCGCATGAGACCCTCAACCGTCTTCTCCTCGAGGCCCGGGGCGAGTACTGCGCCATCCTCAACTCCGACGATCTCTTCCTTCCCGGCCACCTCCGTAAACTCGCCGCTGAACTCGAGAGGACGCCGGGCGCAATCATCGCCGCCTCCTGGATTAGAATCGTCGACGAGGCGGGGCGTGAGATCGGCCTGAAACGGGCCTGGAAGGACCTGCCTCCCTGGCCCCGGAGCACCAAGGGCCCCACCCTGGAGGATCTCGGTGATCCGACCCTGGCGCTGCTGCAGAGCAACTGGGTCTCGACAACATCCAATATGCTCTTTCGCCGAGAGGAAATTCTCGAGAGAAATCTCCGCTTTCTGCCCCTGCGCTACTGCCACGACTGGGATTTCCTGCTTCAGGCGGCGCATTTCGGCGCCGTCGCTCTCGTCGAAGAGGCGCTCATCGCCTACCGGGTCCACGCTTCGAACACCATCGCCGAGGGAGGGGAGGAGAGCGAGGGACGCGCCCTGATGCGCTGGGAGATCCTCTGGACTCTCGCCCGTCACGCGAGCACCATCTTGAAGCGACATCCGATTGTGGAAGACCTCCGGCCGAGACTCCTGCGTTCCTTAGCCGATTTCGGTCGTGGAGATCTGCTGTTTGAGCTGCTCAGTCTGCGGGGAGCATCGATGGAGGCGCCGGCTTCTTACGACGCCCTCCTTGAGCCTGGACACCCCCTGCGCCGCAGGGCTCTGGAGATTCTCGGCTGAGTTTTCGATCGAAAAAGCTATTTTCCCGTGTCCCCGTACGCTACCTGCCCACGGGCCTCATTCCTCGGACTTCGGCGCGGCCCTGGCATCGGGATTGAGGACGGGGGCTTATCCCGAGGTGATTGCGGCTCGCTTCGCTCTCACGATCTCTCTTTTTTCGTCAGGGACCGCTTTCCCGGCCTTCGCCTCGATTAATGATTGCGAAAACCTCATGGCCAACGTAAATTCGGTTCCGCTTCTGACCTGTTGCCTCATGCAAAATGTTCGCCTCAACAAGCTTGTTGATGTTCAATTGGGCCGAGCGTGGCGCCAGAAAGAGCTTTCACGAGGGGCATATCGAGCTGGAGCTCCGGTTCCAGTGGGTTGGGCACAAAGGCCCAATACCCCATGTTGCCCTTGACCAGCCTGCCCGACTTTCCGTCTTTGAAATTGGTCAGTTGCATTTTAATATACCTTGCTTCCGCTTGACCCCACGTTAATATACTTTACTGAGAAATTGTATAATAACATGAGTCTACCGTCAAGATTCCATCCCAGGCTAAGCCCAGCAGCGAGCATCGGTGGACGGGGTGGTGTGGTCTTCCAGGTCGGAAAGGGCGAAGACGCTGCCGGCGGCACGTTGGCCGACATGCAATGTACTCGCCCTGAGCCCGGTCCGCTTGAATATCCTTCAGGCGTGGCACTTTTGGATTATTTTCTTCCACCAGGACAGCTTCGCCGGCGAAACACCGGGAGCCTGGCCGGTCGTGGAAGATCCCATATTGTCCTCACGCCGGCCGGTGAGCTTGTGTTCTGCCCCCTCTTCATCCAAGTAGTAGGGCACGGACGGGTCGAACTCCGAATCTTCAAGGCGCCCATCCAGTTTCTGATATTTCGCAGCGAGGGGGTCATCCACAGCTGTTGCCCGCACGAAGCCACCACCGGGGAGTGATACTGAAGATTCGACTTTGAATTGTGCCTCCGACAGCGCACCTTTGAGAGCACACATATTCGGGGCGAAGCAGTTTGTAAAATCACCGTTCAACGAGCCGCCTGGATAGGATTGCCACAGAGGAATATCCTGGAGTACCGGATTCAGAGCGCTCAAGGTCGTCACTCCGCCATCCGGCAGAATCACGTGTTCATCAATCATGAAGGTGGCGACATAGAGCTGAGCACCGGGTTTCATCACTGATCGAATTGCGTCGAGCGCCGACAGGGGTTTGCGAAGGTGGTACAGGACGCCAAGAAAGAACACAACATCGAACAGACCGTAAGCCTCGGGGCTCAGGTTGTAGACGTTATCCATTCTGTATTCGACCTCGCTCCCAAGGATGTCGGCAGCAACGGAGAAACCGGTGTAGTCCGACGGCACAAAGTCGAATGCAACCACCTTCGCCCCACGGTTCTCCAACTCGAAGGAGAAATACCCATCTGAACAACCGATATCCAGAGCGCGCAATCCCGTCAAATTGGAAGGCAAGCCAAGGTCCTCCAGGACCGGCAACTTCTTCCGGTTGGAATCATCCCCCGGAGTGACGATTCCAGGACCGAGCTCAATCTCATGCCACCACCGCCCATGCTCTTTAATGCGACGCTGGATTTCTTCGGGATCGGTGATGCGGCGGTTTCTTGCCATGTTCATACCATTGTACGGCAGTAGCTGATCTGGCGTCTATTGGTCCTTCATCTGTGGACACTCAGTTCCCTTTGATTCCCCAAGAGGCCTTCCGGGATTGGCTTAACATGGGCTTTCACAGAACTTCCATTGCTGAGCTTCTCAGGCCCTCCGGGAGGAAGTTCCAGTTTTGAGAGCGGAAAATACCGCTTCATGGCGCCAAAAAGGGTATATTGAGGCTGTTGGCTGCCGGCCGCCTGAGGCTGCGGCCGGGAAGGATGATGATGAAAACTCAACAAAAACAGTGGCGCCACACCACCGTGCTGGCCGTCCGGAGGGCCGGACATGTGGTTATGGCCTCCGACGGCCAGGTGACTTTGGGAAATACCGTCATGAAACACAAGGCCGCCAAGGTCCGCCGCCTCGGCCGTGGCGAGATCATCGCGGGCTTTGCGGGCTCGGTCGCCGACGCTCTGGCACTGTTCACCCGCTTCGAGGGCAAACTGGAAGCCTACGGCCAGAACCTGGAACGTGCCGCGGTCGAACTGGCCCGGGAGTGGAGGACGGACCGCGCGCTCCGCCATCTCGAAGCCATGCTGATCACGGCCGACCTCAAGACCACCCTCCTGGTCTCCGGTACGGGCGAGGTCATCTCCCCCGATGACGACGTGGTCGCGGTCGGCTCCGGCGGACCCTATGCCCTGGCGGCTGCCCGGGCCCTGATGGGCCACACCGAACTCAGCGCCCGGGACATCGCAACCGAGAGCCTGAAGATCGCAGCCTCCATCGACATCTACACCAACGGAAATCTCAGCATTGAGGAGCTTGGATCATGAAACGGGACAATATGACTCCCGCCGAGACCGTGGCCGAGCTCGATCGCTTCATCGTCGGCCAGCACCAGGCGAAACGCGCCGTGGCCATCGCTCTGCGCAACAGATGGCGCCGGCAGCAGCTCGAACCGGACCTTCGCGATGAAGTCTCGCCGAAGAACATCATCATGATGGGTCCGACCGGGGTCGGAAAGACCGAGATCGCCCGCCGGCTCTCGAAACTTACGGGATCGCCTTTTCTCAAGGTTGAGGCCTCGAAGTTCACCGAAGTCGGGTACGTCGGGCGCGACGTGGAGAGTATGGTCCGCGACCTCGTCGAGGCGGGGATCCAGATGGTGCGTGCCGAGCGGGCGGAGTCCGTCCGGGTCCGGGCCGAGCGCGCGGCCGAGGAGCGCCTGCTTGATCTGCTGATCGTCGAGTCCAATGTGCCGGTCGGCTCCTCCCTCGAGGAGATCCGCCGGGCCGTCAAGCACCAGCTTCGCGACGGATTGCTGGAAAAGCAGGAGATCGAGCTGGAGATTACTGAGCAGAAGATGCCGACCGTGGAGATGTTCACGCCCCAGGGCATGGAGAGCATGGGCGTCAACTTCAAGGATATGTTCGGCAACATCTTCGGAGGCAAGAAGAAACAGAAACGAATGACCGTGGCCGAGGCCCGCCGGGTTCTCCTCGCTGAAGAGGAGGATCGACTGATCGACCACAGCCAGGTGGAGACCGCGGCCATCGAACGGGTCGAGAACTCCGGCATCATATTCCTCGATGAAATCGACAAGATCGTTTCCTCTGAGGGCGCCGGTTCCGGCCGCGGCCCCGATGTCTCCCGAGAGGGCGTCCAGCGGGATCTTCTGCCCATCGTCGAGGGAACCAGCGTCAACACGCGCTATGGCACGGTGCGGACGGACCACATCCTCTTCATCGCCGCCGGCGCCTTTCACGTCGCCCGACCGGCCGACCTCATCCCCGAGATGCAGGGGCGTTTCCCGATCCGGGTCGAGCTGGATGCACTGAGCGCCGAAGATTTCCAGCGTATTCTCGTCGAGCCTGAAAACTCGCTGATTCGTCAGTACAGTGCTCTGCTCGCGACCGAGGAGCTTGAACTCCGTTTCAGCGAGGAGGCCATCCGCGCGATCGCGGAGACCGCCGCCGAGATCAATGCCTCGGCTGAAAATATCGGCGCCCGCAGACTGTATACGGTGCTGGAAAAACTCCTCGAAGAGATCTCCTTCGATGCGCCGGATCACCGCAAGGAAATCTATGAAATCACCCCCGAGAAGGTCCACGAGATCCTCGATCCACTGGCCTCGGACCGCGACATGGCGAGGTATATCCTCTGATGCGCCCGGCACTTCGACTCTCCCTGCTCTCCCTCCTTTTCGTCAGCGCGGCATGCGGCATCAAAGGCCCCCCTCTACCGCCCTTGATCAGGATGGCGGAGCAGACCCGCGATCTTTCCATCGTGCAGGAGGGGACGAAGGCGACATTGACATGGAGCTATCCACAGATGACGACGGCCGGCGCTCCACTGCCCGACCTGGAGGAGATCGAGATCTGGAGGGTCGAAATCCCGATCGGACAGGAACCCTCCCTGGCTGACAGCGCACGGGATCGAAAGGTCCGGGTCAACCTCATCAGCAGCCGCGGCGAAATCATCCGAAAACTCTCGGGCGATGATCTCGATCGGGCAACAGTGGGCTCCAGCCTCAGGATCGAAGACGATCTCTCGTCCTGGCTGAAGGATCGCGAAAAGAAAGCTCCGGCGCTCTGGTACGCCGTCCTCAGCGTCTGCTGTTCGGGGCGGAGATCCGAGTTCTCGAATATCGCCCGGATCGCACCCGAAGTCCCCCGGGAGGCTCCCGAGGAGTTCTCCGCCAAGGCGCAGGCCGACGGCATTCTCCTCAGCTGGAAAAAGCCTGAGACCGGCAAAATCCGGATCGAACGGTCGGAGGATGGCTCCGAATGGACGACTCTCGAGGTCACTGCAACGCCTGAGAACACCTGGCTCGATAGGGATGCGACTCAGGGAAAAACATGGTTCTACCGGGCTCGCATCAGCAGTCACGAACTCTCCGGCGCCGTCCATCTCGGAAAGGCAACGGAGCTTCTCCGGGTGG
>JANTFG010000023.1 GCA_024763555.1 Thermoanaerobaculales bacterium | reverse complement strand
AGCTGGACGAGACTCAGGAAGATCGGAAGATCTTCTCGAATGACGAGACTATCGAGGACTATACGAAGAATGGCTCGAAAAAGAAACGTACCCTGGCTGACGTGGCTCGCGGGATCAAGCTCGAGAAATCTGCAGACGGAACGGTCATTGTCGACAATGACGCGCTGAACCGGTTGAACTCGCCCCTGACCCGCGCCTATCCGGAGGAAAGATATGATCAGATTTCAGATCCGGTCATGAAGGCTATTGCGAAAGAGTATGACGCCGGAGTTTGGGCCCGTAGTGAGGTGGCCGCCAGACTCAACCTGGTGAATCGCTATATCGAGTCCCACAAGGATCGGATCCGCTACGGAAGAAATAGTTACCGGGAAAGCCAGATCTACTATCGGGCAAGGCAGTACAGGTCCAGGTATCTCGAATTGCAGAAAAAGTTCGGGCCGATGTGGGATCGTGCGGTTGCCGACATGAAAAGAGTCGGTCTGGTATTCTGTTCCGATCCGGGGAAATGGTATTTCAAGCACGTCGCACCCTGTTCCGATCCCATGGTTCCATGAATTTCAGGTGGCTGCGGAGGATATCTTGGAGGCGGCGATCAGGGCTAAGTGGGTTGAGCATCCGTGCAGGTAATGGAATCTTTCCAGAGGATGGTTCAGGATCAAGGACCTGGAGATTCCGAACTTTTTCCGGATCCCGGGTTGATCCGGATCTCCGCAAGGGCAAGAATGAAGTGGAGGAATCCGAAGGCGCTCAACATGCCTCTGAGAGCGGGGTTGTCCAGTGGAAAGGCCAGGGAAGCCGGGAGTTTTTCGAGGGTCAGTGCCCAGATCGGGGACCATGGGAGCAGAAGGAAGAACAGCCCCGCGTAGGCAAGGTAGGTTGCGTACAGCAGGATGAGGGAAAAGCGGAGAAATCTCACAGCCCCATTGTAAAGGCCGTCGCCGGAATCTGTTACATTAATCTCATGAAGTTGAAACTGCTCTGGGCATCTCCCTTGCCTCCGACCCCATCCGGGGTGAGCGATTATGCCGTCGAGATCCTCGGATCTCTTTCTCAAGGGGTGGAAATCCGGGTTTTGCGGCCTCCAGGCCAGGATGAGATCCTGATCCCGGAAGGTCTGGAGGTCCTGGATCGCATCGACGGGAGAAGGCCCGGAGAAATCCTGTTGCTGCATCTGGGAAATAATACCTATCACGAATGGATCATGCCCCTGTGTCGGGAGGAGAGGGCGGTGGTCGTGATGCACGATCTCGTTCTACATCATTTGCTGGTGGAACATACGGCGGGAAGGGGGAGATTTGGGGAGTTGGAGGCTGCGCTCGAGCAGGAGTACGGCGAAACCGGGCGGGCCCTGGCGGAAGGACGGCGCTTCGGCCTCGGCGGGAGACTCGATGCTTTTCTCTTTCCTGCTCTGAAGTCTGTCGTTGGAGGCGCCTCGGCCTTCATCAGCCATTCTCATTTCGGGGTAAGGAGGCTGAAAAGGGCTTTTCCACAGAGGAGCTGTGCCCACGTGCCGCTGCCTGTTGCCGATCCGGGGGAGTTGGATGGGAGTGTCATCCGGGCGAAAATGGGCGTCCTGAAGGACGAGATCCTCCTGATGCACCTTGGGTTCCTCTCACGGGAGAAAGGCCTGGCGACAATCCTTGAAGCGGTGGCGGCCGGCCGAAAACTTGGTCTTCCATTGCGTCTGCTGATTATTGGAGGCACCACCGATCTCGGGAAAGCCGGAGAGCTGATTTCCGCTCTCAGTCTCGAGAGGGTCGTTTCAGCAACGGGATGGCTCGAAAAGGAGGAGATGATGCGCCTGCCCGCCGCAGCCGATCTCGGCATTGTCTTGCGGGAGCCCTCGGCGGGGGAAACCTCGGCAGCCGTATTGAGGTTTCTCGCGGCAGGCACACCTGCAGCCGTCATCGCCTCTCACCAGTATCTCGAATGGCCTGGAGAAATTGCCCCGAGGGTCAGCCCGGGACCGGCTTCGGCGGCTGATATTCTCAGGCTGCTGAAAAGGGTATGTTATGAGAAAAAGAATGGACTCTGGGAGAAGAACTGTCGTCAGACACGGCGGTATTATCTTCAACACCATCGTCCTGAGCACGCGACGGGGCGGATCGTCGATTTCCTGTCGAGACTGTCTTTTTGAGATTCTCTTCTCTCACGAAAAAAGGCCGGGTAGCCCCGACCTTTTTTTGATTTCCGGTGAGTCTATTCCTCAGCCATGAAGGGGTAGGAAAAATGGTGCGGCGGGACAAAGGTCTCCTTGATCGTCCGCTGCGAGGTCCAGCGGATGAGATTGAGATAGGAACCGGCCTTGTCGTTGGTTCCGGAGGCCCGCGAACCGCCGAAGGGCTGCTGGCCCACGACGGCGCCGGTGGGCTTGTCATTAATGTAGAAATTGCCCGCGGCATGCCGGAGGCGATCGGCCATCATCAGGGTCGCATAACGGTCCTCCGAGAAAATCGCCCCGGTCAACGCGTAGATCGACGTCGTATCGCAGAGTTCGAGGGTTTCTTCGAGGGCCGTATCTTCATAGACGTATATTGTCATCACGGGCCCGAAGATCTCTTCTTCCATCAGCTTGAAGTGAGGGTCCGTCGTCAGAACGACGGTGGGCTCGATGAAATACCCCTTTGAGTCATCGGAGTTTCCGCCGCAAAGAATCTCCGCGTCTTTCGACTCCTTGGCATAACTGATATAGGAGCTGATCGTCTCGAAGGCGCCTGCATCGATGACGGCCGTCATGAAGTTTCGGAAATCCATTGGGTCTCCCATCCGGATTTCCGAAATCTGCTGAAGCATCGTGTCCTTGACCTCGGGCCAGATGCTGCGTGGAATGTAGGCTCGGGAAGCCGCGGAGCATTTCTGACCCTGGAATTCGAAGGCGCCGCGGACCAGGGCTGTTGCCACCGACACAGGATCGGCCGAGGCGTGGGCGAAGATGAAGTCTTTGCCTCCGGTTTCGCCGACGATCCGGGGATAGGTCCTGTACTTCGCAATATTCTCGCCGACGGTTTTCCACATGTTCTGGAAGACCTCGGTCGATCCGGTGAAGTGGACGCCCGCGAGAAGGGGACTCGCCATGACGGGGTTGCCCACCGCAGCTCCTGAGCCCGGGATGAAATTGATGACTCCCGGAGGGAAGCCGGCCGCTTCGAAGAGTTTCATCAGGTAGTAGCCGGTAAAAACTGCAGACGAGGCTGGTTTCCACAGAACCGTATTGCCCATCAGGGCCGGCGCCGTCGGGAGATTCCCGGCGATTGAGGCGAAGTTGAACGGCGTGACGGCGAAGATGAAACCTTCCAGGGGCCTGTACTCGACCCGGTCCCAGTGGCTCTGCATCGATTCCGGTTGCTGCTCGTAGATGAAGCGCATGTAATAGGGGTTGAACCGGAAGAAGTCGATCAGCTCGCAGGCGGAGTCGATTTCCGCCTGAAATGCGGTCTTGGATTGGTTGAGCATGCAGGCGGCGTTCAGGGTGTCACGCCAGGGGCCTGCCAGGAGTTCCGCCGCCCGAAGCATGATGGCGGCCCGGTCTTCCCAGGGCAGTTCGGACCAGTTCTTCCATGCCTCCTGAGAGGCTTCGACGGCCATCGCCACTTCGGCTTCGCCGGCCTTGTGGTAGCGGCCGAGGACGTGCTGGTGATCATGGGGACAGACGGCTTTCCCCATGTGTCCGGTCCGTACCTCCTTTCCGCCGATGATCAGTGGAATTTCGATCTCTTCGGCCAGCATCTCCCTGATGCGGGTCTTGAGGCGAGTTTTCTCCGGGGAGCCCGGCGCATAGGACAGAATCTTCTCATTGACTGGTTTCAGGACGGGAGTTAATCCGTTGGGCATCTCACACCTCCGCTCAGATTCCGGCCCTGTCCGGACCGGAGCCACATCCTACGTGATTGGGAATGACGGCGCAATGGGTTACACTGATTGGATGAAGGAAAGGCAGTACATCCGGTGGAGCAGCCCGAAGCGGCAGTGGGTTTTCCGGATTATGACGGTCCTCATCGTCTGGATCCTCTGCGAACTCATCATCGCCGTTGGAAGACCATCCATTCGGGAGGCCGTCAATACCATCGATCCATTGAGAAATATTTAGCCGTATCGAGAGAAAATCGAGAAATTGAGGAGGAAAGATCATCGGCGCTGAGTCAGGGTAGAATGGAAGTCTCTGGAGGTTGAATCCGTGATGGCCGAACATATCTTTATCGCGCGAAATAATCGGCAGGAAGGGCCATTTGAACTCTCTCAGATTCAGGCGATGGTCGTCAGCGGTCAACTGAGTCCGGAGAGTCTGTGCTGGTACGAGGGGCTGCCGGAGTGGAGGCAGCTCGCTGATGTCTTTCCGTCTCTGACTTCACCTCGAGCTGCGGCGCCTGTTCCGGGGGTTCCGGCAGCCGTCGGCACTGCGACGGGCAGGGTCTCGATCGAGATTGTGGAGAGCGAGTTCTACCAGATGCCCAGGCTGATCCTGGAAAATGCTGAGGTCGTCGTCGAAGCGGGAGCGATGCACTATATGAGGGGAAATCTGGCGATGGAAGCGGCGGCCCCCTCAGTCGGGGGGTTCATCAAGTCGAAGCTTTCCGGTGAACGGGCTGTTCGACCTCGATATCGGGGCACCGGCGAACTCTACCTGGAGCCGACTTTCGGAGAGTGTCATGTTCTCGAGCTCAACAACGAAGAGTGGATTCTCGACCGGGGAGCATTCCTGGCATCAGAGCCCGGCGTAGAGCTTGGGGTCTTCAGCAACAAGGCGATGACCGGGCTATTCGGAGGAGAAGGTTTTTTTCAGACGCGGGTACGGGGCAGAGGAAAGGTGCTGATTCTCGCGCCCGGGCCCCTGGAGCGCCTCGAACTGCGGAATGAGACTCTCGTGGTCGACGGTTCCTTCGCAGTCGCCCGGACGCCGGAGCTTCAGTATTCGGTTGAAAAAGCGGCTAAGGGTTTGTTTGCGTCCTGGATTTCCGGAGAGGGGATCGTCAACACATTCCGTGGGACCGGTACAGTTTTGATCGCTCCGGTTCCAAAACGATTTCTCACGCTGCTGAGGGAATTCGGTGGCGTGAAGGCACTAATTCACGGGATTTCCAAAGGATAGGCGGAATTTTTATGAAGAGGTTGATACTGTTGAGCCTGGGGCTCGCTTTACTCTGTTCCGGCTGCGACAAGCTGGGCGCGTTGAAGGGTACGCGCGCTCAGATCACCGGGGACTGGCATCGGATCGAGATGTCTTTTCCCTCCGAGCAGCTCTGGTCCTTCGCAGAAGGGGTGATTCGGGTCGATGGCCTGGAGTCCGGATCCTATATCTTCCGTGGACATTCGAAAATTGAAGTTGTCTTGGACGGGAGAAAGTCGATGTACAGGATTAAGTTTCCCGATGACCGCAAGATGCTCTGGTTTCGCCCGGATGCTAAGGCTCCGGAGATTGAGTTCAGACGAGCCGAGAATTGAAAATAACCGACACAGGCGAAGGCCCGGGAAAACCCGGGCCTTGCCCTTGAAAAGGGGGAGAAAGATCCGGACGATTCCGGATCGGGAGGAGAGCTTAACCTTCGGTCGGAGCGGATGCTTCGGCCTCGACCATCTGCTTGCTGAGGACCATGCTTGCGCTCTTTTCGGCTTCTTCAGCCGCTGCACCCGCTGATTTCGAGCAGCCGGTCGCCGCCAGAGTTTCCTCGTAGGTCAACTCACGAGCGGCCTGGGTTGCGGCGGCATTCGCAGACTTGGAACATCCCGTGGCTTTGTACACCGCCTCATAAGCTGCTCTGGCGGCACTCTTCGAGCAATGTTTGGCTTCAAAGCTCGCATGGTAGGCGGTTTTCGCCATTGCGACGTTGGCGGCGGCCTGGGCGCTCTTGGTGCAGCCGGTTTTCTCGAGGGTCTCATCGTAAGCTGCCTTCGCCGCTTTTTTGCAGTCGGCCGTGCAGTCTTTCATCGAGTTATCGGCGCTTTTCTCGGCCAGGGGGCAATTCCCTTTGGCTTTGACGTCTTTGCCGTCGCAGGGCAGGGCTCCGGCGAAGGACGCAATTCCCAGAATAAATATGGCCAGGCTACTGAGCAGTGTTTTCATGATCGTGACTCCTTTTCTTTCTCTCATATTGATATTGAAACACATTCGCAGAATTTTGTCAAGCGAAGATTTCAGTCCCAGTTATGCCGGTCATTGCGTGAAGGTTACCGAAGCTCCCGAAGAGATTTTCGGGCAGGTCCTTCCGGATGTGGAAAACACCGTCCAGAGGCCGATCTTCCTCCGATCGGGGTTATACTGTGTCGGTTGCGGTTCGAGACCATGGGACGTTATCCAGCGATTCCAGGGTTCAGCCCGACAGGGGAAATTCGGGCCGTATGGAGTCTCACGAAATGACCAAGGACAGATTGGACGAGAACTCAGCCCGGGGCCTTTTCTGGACACGAATGTTCAGTCGATCCCTCCAGTTCGGCCTGGATTTCCTGATCTTGAGCTTTGCCTTCGTTGCGGCCTACCTCCTCCGTTTTGAATTCTCTCTGAGCGAGGAGAGCTTCTTTAAGATGGTGGTGCAGCTTCCGCTGGTGCTGCTGGTCGAGTTTCTCGGGCTCTTTCTCGCCGGCGTCTACAGCTTTATCTGGCGTTATGTGGGGCTGGCGGACTTATGGGCATTCCTCAAGGCGATCCTGGGTGCGGGTTTTGTTCTTCTGCTCATGCGTCTGGCGCTCCCGGCAGTTCTGGGCCATTGGCAGGTCCCGCTATCGATCATCCTGATGAATACCGTCTTTGCTTTTGCCGGTATTGTCTCGCTTCGCGTTTTGAGGCGTGTCGTGTATGAACGCTATGAAAGACATCGCTCCGGCAATGGTGATTCTCGGGATCTCAAGCCTGTGCTGCTGGTTGGTGCCGGCAGGGCGGGCGTGCTTGTGGTCAAGGAGATCCAGGGTCGGGGGGATATGGGACTGCGGATCCTGGGTTTCGTCGACGATGATCCACAGAAGCAGGGGGCCGTGGTCCAGGGTGTGAAGGTGCTGGGGACCTCCAGGGATCTCCCTCGTCTCGCGAGAGAGCTTGAGGCGGACCATGTCATCATCACGATGGCCCAGGCTTCCCGGCAGCAGCTGAAGAGGATCATGGAGATCTGCGAACGAGCAGGAATCAAGACAAGAATTATTCCAGGCCTCTATGAGATCGTTGAGGGTCGTGTCGAGGTGTCGTCGATTCGGGATGTGGAGATTGAGGATCTTCTCGGCCGGGAGCCGGTTCAGCTCGAACAGGAGTCCCTGGCAGAATTTCTCGGTGGAAAGACCGTGATGGTGACGGGCGCCGGCGGTTCGATCGGATCCGAGATCAGCCGACAGCTTGCCCGCTTCGCTCCAGGAACTCTGTTGCTGCTGGAACGGGCCGAGTTCGTGCTCTTTGAGATTGATCGTGAATTGAGGGCTTTACATCCGGAGCTGGAGATTGTTCCGCTGGTGGCTGATGTCGGAGACGAGAAACGAATTCGCGCTCTGATGGGGAAATTCCGGCCGGAAATTGTGTTTCATGCGGCGGCCCACAAGCATGTGCCGATGATGGAAACGAATCCGACGGAGGCCATTAAGAACAATGTCCTGGGAACCTGGACGATCGGTTCGGTCGCCGGGGAGGTCGGGGCTGAGGCATTCGTGATGATCTCGACGGATAAGGCGGTCAATCCTACCTCGGTGATGGGTGCTTCGAAACGGGTGGCCGAGCTGGCGGTTCAGGAGTTGAATTCGAAGTATTCGACGAGCTATGTCGCGGTACGTTTCGGGAATGTGATGGGATCTGCCGGCTCGGTGATCCCGATTTTTCGGGAACAGATTCTCAAGGGGGGCCCGGTGACCGTGACGCACCCCGAGATGGTCCGATACTTCATGACGATTCCGGAGGCATCTCAGCTGGTTTTGCAGGCGGGCGCGATGGGCGCGGGAGGCGAGATTTTTGTTCTCGATATGGGAGATCCCGTGCGGATCCTCGACCTCGCGAAGGATATGATCTCGCTCTCGGGTTTCAATCCCTACGAGGATATCGATATCGTGTTTTCCGGAATCAGGCCCGGGGAAAAACTTTATGAAGAACTGCAGACGGTCGGAGAAGATATTTCAAAGACGCGCCACCCCAAGATCTTTATCGGCAAGATCGTTCCCTACCCATCTGAAGAGGTCAAGGCTGCGCTGCGGGAATTAGGGGAGATTTCGCTGAATGGGCAGGAGACCGATATCAGGGCCTGCCTGTCTCGAATCCTACCGGAAGCACGGCTCAGCAGATAAAAAAGGCCAGATAGAAAAGGAGAGCCGGCCGCAGGGCCGACTCGGAACGAGAGTTGTGGAGGCGACGGCCGGATTCGAACCGGCGAATGAGGGCTTTGCAGGCCCCTGCCTTAGCCGCTTGGCCACGTCGCCAGGATGGAGAGTGTAAGACAGCTTTTTTCGAGAGTCAATGTCCAGAGCGGATCCGGAGCCCGGGAAGGCACATGTCCTTCTGTCGGGGGAAGCCGAGATGTGCTTACTCCCGGTAATAAAAAAGGACCCGACAATGGTGCCGGGTCCGGAATTTCTGGAGCGGGAGACGGGATTTGAACCCGCGACGTCAACCTTGGCAAGGTTGCACTCTACCGCTGAGTTACTCCCGCTCGATAGAGCCCCGTTTCTCCGGGGAGCGATACTCTAACAAGGGCCGGGTCGGCTTGTCAACCATGGAAAACAGAAAAAATGGCCTCTTCCTCTGATTCGATCTCGGGTGTATCCTGTGTGCGGTCGCGGCGGGCCTTTTTCCTTCATTTTCTCCGGGAGAGGGTGTAGCTCGAGGCCATGGGAGTGCTGGATGAACTTTGTCGAAAAGGCCTTGAGCCTGTTTATTGGAACAAAACACGAACGTGATTTCAAGCGGATGCGCCCGAAGATCGAGGCGATCAACGCGATGGAGCCGGAGATCGAGAAGCTCTCGGATGAGGAACTGAAGGCTCGTTTCTCAGCGATTCGCGCCCGTGTCCTGGACGCGACCAAAGAACTCCCGGAGGAACGTCTCCCCCGGGCGAAAATCGTGCAGAAGGTTCTGGATGAGGAACTGGTGGAAGTTTTCGCCATCGTCAGGGAGACCGGGAAGCGGGTCCTTGGGATGCGGCATTTCGATGTGCAGCTGGTCGGCGGGATGGTCCTGCACCAGGGAAGAATCGCCGAGATGAGAACCGGTGAAGGAAAGACCCTGGTCGCGACCCTGGCGGTCGTCTTGAATGCGATGACCGGCCGCGGTGTTCACGTGGTGACGGTCAACGACTATCTGGCCAGTCGCGATGCCGAGTGGATGGGGAGGATTTACCGCTTCCTTGGTCTCAGCGTCGGCTGTATTACCAACGACATCAGTGATGAGGCTCGAAAAGAGGCCTACGCGGCGGATATTACCTACGGAACCAATAACGAATTCGGCTTCGACTACCTCCGCGACAACATGAAGTTCCAGGTGGAGAGAATGGTTCAGCGGGAACATACCTTCGCCATCGTCGACGAGGTGGACTCCATCCTGATCGACGAGGCCCGGACCCCTCTGATTATTTCCGGTCCCTCGGAAGTTTCAGTCGATCTCTACTACAGGGTCGACGGCATCATTCCCAAGCTGGTCAAGGGTGAGGAGATCGAGGATAAACACGGAGAGAAGACGCTGACGGGCGACTACGTGGTCGACGAGAAGGCCAACACGGCCTCACTGACGGATCAGGGGATGGCCAAGGCCGAGAAGCTCCTCGGTGTGGATAATCTCTATGATCCCAACAACACTGAACTGCTCCATGCGGTCAACCAGGCCTTGAAGGCCCACGCCCTCTTTCATCGTGATCGGGAATACATCGTTCAGAATAACGAAGTTGTGATTGTCGACGAGTTTACCGGGCGTCTCATGTCGGGACGTCGCTGGTCGGATGGGCTGCACCAGGCGGTGGAGGCCAAGGAAAAGGTCAAGATTCAGTCGGAGAACCAGACTCTGGCGACCATTACCCTGCAGAACTATTTCCGGATGTACGACAAGCTGGCCGGGATGACCGGAACGGCAGAAACCGAGGAAGAGGAATTCGAGAAGATCTATGGCCTCGATGTCGCGGTCATCCCGACAAACCGGCCGATGGTTCGGGCCGATGAGCCGGATCTTGTCTACAAGACCGAGAAGGAGAAACTCAAAGCGATCGTCGAGGAAATCGCCGAGCACCACGAAATCGGCCAGCCGATTCTCGTCGGCACCGTTTCGATTGAGAATTCCGAGAAGATTTCGAAGTTGCTGAGTCGGCGGAAGATCAAACATGTCGTCTTGAACGCGAAATACCACCAGCGGGAAGCGGAGATCGTGTCCCAGGCCGGAAGACTGGGCTCCGTCACCATCGCGACGAACATGGCCGGCCGAGGCACGGATATTGTGCTGGGTGGGAATCCCGAGGGCCTGGCAGCCTCCGAGATCGCTGCGTCGGAAGAGGAGTTGAACGAGGCTGAGCTTCGGGAGAAATACGAGAAGATGTGTGCCGAGGAGAAGAAGAAGGTCCTCGAAGCGGGCGGTCTGCATATCGTCGGCACCGAGCGGCACGAGAGTCGTCGAATCGACAATCAGCTCAGGGGGCGTTCGGGCCGACAGGGAGATCCGGGCAGCACGCGTTTCTTCCTTTCGCTCGAGGATGATCTGATGCGGATCTTCGCAGCCGACTGGGTCCGCAAGATGATGGATCGCCTGGGTATGGAGGACGGTGTTCCCATCGAATCCAAGATGGTCAGCAAGTCGATCGAGCGGGCCCAGAAACAGGTCGAGGGACGGAACTTCGAGATCCGGAAACATCTGCTGGAGTATGACGATGTCATGAACCAGCAGCGTGACGCCGTCTACTCCCTCCGTAAGAAGATTCTCAAAGGTGAGGAAGGACGGGACTATATTCTCCGGGTCGTCGGGGACATCATCGAAGAACTTCTGGAACGATATTGCCCGGAGGATGCGGACCCGGAGGACTGGGAAAACGAGGTTCTCGTCAATGCCTACTATTCCTATTTCGACCTTGGGGCCGAGCAGCTCGAAATCGACTGGTCGACGATCAATCGCATCGAGCTTCGAGAGCGTCTCAATACGGTCGCGACGGAGACCTATCTCAAGCGAGTGGAGACCTTCGGGGACGAGGATTTTGCACGGCTCGAACGCTTCGTGCTCCTGGATTCCGTTGATCGGCAGTGGAAAGACCATCTTCTCAGTCTTGATCATCTCCGGGAAGGGATCGGGCTGCGGGCTTATGGTCAGCGTGATCCCCTGGTTGAATACAAACGCGAGAGTTTCACGATGTTCGAGGAGATGTGGGAGCGGATCGAAGACCATGTCATCAAGTTCCTCTACCATGCTGAGCCCGTCGAGGAAATGCCGATGCATCGCCGGGCAGTCCGGACGACGCTGTCCCATCCGGAGGTCGAGGGTCTTGGACAGGCCCAGGCTGCGAGAAATGCCCAGGAACAGGTGGCGAATCGTCCGGTCGGGAAAGCTTCGGCGCCGACGACGGTCAGGAGGAGTCAGCCCAAGGTCGGCCGGAATGATCCCTGCCCCTGTGGTTCCGGCAAGAAGTATAAGAAATGCTGCGGGAGGAATCAGCCGACCGCCTCGTCATGATCTGGGGCCGGATTTCGGAGAGAATAACGGCCCCGACAGGAGATGATATGAAACAGGAAATTCCGGTCGGTCTGACTTTCGATGATGTGCTGCTCGTCCCTTCGCGGTCGGAATTGCACCCGAATCATGTCGAAGTTCGGACCCGCCTGACGAGCCGGGGTCTTCAGCTCAACATCCCGATTATCTCGGCGGCTATGGATACCGTGACCGAGGCGAATCTGGCGATTGCGATGGCGCAGCATGGCGGTCTCGGCGTGATTCATAAGAATATGTCCATTGAGCGACAGGCTGAGGAAGTGGACAAGGTCAAGCGCTCCGAGTCCGGGATGATTGTCGATCCCGTCACGATTGCTCCGGAGAAGACGGTTCGGCAGGCCCTGGAGGTCATGTCTCAATACCGGATTTCAGGTTTGCCGGTCGTGGGTCCGAGGGGAACGCTCAGGGGTATCCTGACCAATCGGGACCTGCGTTTCTGTACCGAATTCGATCGCCCGATCTCGGACTTCATGACCCATGAGAATCTCGTCACGGCGCGGGTTGGGACCACCCTGGAGGAGGCCAAGACCCTCCTGCATCGCCATCGGATCGAAAAACTCCTGATTGTCGACGGGGAGGGGAATCTCAAGGGGCTGATTACCGTCAAGGACATCAAGAAGGCCCATGAGTACCCCAACGCTTCCAAGGACGATCTCGGACGTCTCCTCGTCGGCGCGGCGATCGGCGTCTCGGGAGATCTTGCAGAGCGCTGTGCCGGGCTGATCGAACGGAAGGTCGACGTGCTGGTGCTCGACAGCTCCCACGCGCATTCCCGTGGCGTCATGGATGCGGTGGAGCGGATCCGGAAGGATTTTCCGGATGTCTCCCTCATCGTCGGCAATATTGCCACGGCCGAAGCCGCCCGTGATCTCATTCCTCTCGGCGCCGATGCACTCAAAGTCGGGATCGGCCCGGGCTCCATCTGCACGACCCGGATCGTCACCGGGGCCGGCATGCCCCAGATTATGGCGATTTCCTCAGTGGCTGAAGTCGCCCATGAGGCGGGTGTTCCGGTCATCGCAGACGGAGGAATCCGATTCTCAGGAGACATTACCAAGGCGATTGCGGCCGGGGCTGATGTCGTCATGATCGGCTCACTCTTTGCCGGCGTGGACGAGAGCCCGGGAGAACAGGTTCTCTACCAGGGGCGTACCTTCAAGGCCTATCGCGGCATGGGGTCCCTGGGGGCGATGAAGGAGGCTCACGGCTCGCGGGACCGCTACTTCCAGGAGGGCGAGGAACTGGCGAAGCTGGTGCCCGAAGGTATCGAGGGAATGGTGCCCTACAAGGGTCCCCTTTCCGGTCAGCTGACCCAACTGGTCGGTGGTCTGCGCTCGGGAATGGGCCTGGCCGGATGTCGTGATATTCGGGAACTTCAGAAGGAGGCCCGGCTCGTACGGGTCACCGCCGCCGGACGCCAGGAGGGGCACGCTCACGACGTCGTGATCACCAAGGAAGCGCCGAACTACCGGATTGATCGTTAAGACCTGCTGATCTGCTCCGGAGCTCCGAAACGACCGCTGGGTCGACGAGAGCTAATCGAGAAAAGAACTCATGGCCGCCGTGTCCAGATAAACGGTGTCGTCTTCAACTCTGAGAGGGAGGCTTCGAAGATGGGAACCCCTGCAGGGTCCGCCGGTGCAGAGCCCGCTGTCCGGGAGGAATTCGGCGCCATGAGAATTGCAGACCAGCTTTTTTCCATCCGCATCCCACAATGAGTGGGGTGCTCGCGAGTCCAGTTCCATCGGCAGGTGCCGGCATTCGTTCTTCCAGGCACGCAGGCTCCCGTCCGGCAGGCGGAGGAGAATTCCTCCCATTTCGACGCGGCTTTCGAAATAGGTGAACTTGAGGCCTTCCCGGGGGATCTCATCGAGGGTGCTCAGTCTTTTCATGGAGCCATCATACCCGAATCCCGGCCGGGTTCCTCTCGACATCCGGGCCCTGACGGGTTATCGTAAGCTCATGAAAAGTCATCTGCTCAAGCCGTCCTTTTTCCTGGTGATCATCATCCTTTCGGCCTGCGCCACAACATTCCGCGGAGTGGAGGTCGAGCCCGGTGCGACCTACTTTCAGGGCGAACTCAAGACCCTGTTGAGCGCACCACTGCCGAAGGTCGAATCCGTAGTCAAGGAAGTCATGGAGGAGTTGGATTTTGTCGCGGTCGATCTCCAGTCGGATAAACTGAGGGCCAGGGCGCGGGCGCGCATGGCGGACGGTACTCGGGTAAAGATCGGGATTGAAGCCGAGGATTTCGAGTCAACCCGAATCAGAATCCGTGTCGGGACCTTTGGAGATCAGTCCATCTCGAGGCAGATCTACAAGCATATTCAGCGGAGGCTCAAAGGCAATAGCTGAGCCTGGGTATCGACGGGAGATTCTGGAGGCATATATGGGTGGATTCGGAGATCTGTCACGGGAAGTCATGGTTCTGATCCTCGGTGGCGGTCGTGGTACGCGTCTTGCGCCCTTGACGACGCTGAGGGCCAAACCGGCAGTGCCGATCGGAGGAAAATACCGACTGATCGATATCCCGATTTCCAATGCTATCAACTCCGGCATGGAACGGATGTACGTGCTGACCCAGTTCAACTCCGTCTCGCTTCACCGTCATATTGCGCGGACCTACCGTTTTGATGCCTTTTCCAGAGGTTATGTTCATATTCTTGCGGCCCAGCAGACACCGGCCGGGATGACCTGGTTTCAGGGGACGGCGGACGCGGTGCGTCAGAATGCGGATCTCATCAGAGACCTTGAAGCCAAATACATCCTGATCCTGGCGGGCGATCATATGTACCGCATGGATTATCGGGAGCTGTTCCGGGAGCATGTCGAGAATGATGCCGATATCACTATCGGGGTGATGCCATGCTCGGAGAAAGAGATCGGGGAGTTCGGCGCCGCGCGTGTGGACGCTTCGGGAAGGGTGCTGGAATTCCGGGAAAAGCCGAAGGATGGGGCGGAGCGGGAGGGGATGGAGGTCTCTCCGGAATTGCTGGCGGCCAAGGGCGTGCGATCGGATCAGCCCTATCTGGCGTCGATGGGAATCTACATCTTCCGCAAGGAGGTGCTTCTCGAGGCCCTCGATAACGAACTCGTCGATTTCGGAGGTGAGATCATCCCCTCCGAGGTTGAGCGTCGGCGGATTCAGGCCCATTTCTTCAAGGGTTACTGGCGTGATATCGGGACGATTCGAGCCTTTTTCGAGGCACATCTGGATCTCGTCAGCGAGTATCCGCGCTTCAGTTTTCATGATCCCAGGTGGCCGATCTACACGCGTCCGCGTTTCCTTCCCGGGGCGATGTTGAGCCAGTGCCAGTTCGACCGGGTTCTGCTGGGAGACGGATCCCATCTCGAGCGGGCGACGATCTCGAACTCCGTCATCGGAATTCGCTCCGTCGTGCGGGGAGCGAGTCTGGAACGGGTTCTGCTGATGGGAGTCGATTCCCATCCGCAGATGCCCGACGCTGCGAGTCCAGCTATCGGTATCGGTGAAGGTACGGTGATCTCGAATGCCATCATCGACAAGAATGCCCGGATCGGGCGTGATGTCAGTATCATCAATGCCCGCAAGGTCGATCATGCCGATGGCGAGGGCTGGTGTATCCGGGATGGAATCACGGTGATCGCGAAAAACGCCGTGATTCCGGATGGGACGGTGATCTGATCGTGAGCGTCTCATCGGAGGGAAAACTCGACTTCTCCATGGTCGTGCCGGTCTATAACGAGAGGGAGAATCTGCGGCCCCTGGCGGAGAGGATGCACTCAAGTTGTGAGGAACTCTTCCCGGGCTCCTGGGAGCTTGTACTCATCGACGATGCTTCGATGGATGGCTCCGCCGAAGTGATGGATGAGCTGGCCGGGGAGTTGGAGGAAGTTCAGGCCTTCCACTTCCGGAAGAACGCCGGACAGTCCGCCGCCCTGGAGGCTGGATTTTCAAAGGCCCGGGGGCGTCTCATCGGGATCATGGATGCGGACCTTCAGACCCATCCGGAGGATCTGGCTCTGCTCCTCAAGGTCATGGAGAGGGAAGGAGTCGATGCCGCGATCGGTATCCGTGCAGAGCGCAAGGACACCCTCTGGAAAAAGTTCTCCTCGAAGTTTGCCAATGGGGTTCGTAACCGTCTGACGCATGAGGATATCGTTGATACAGGTTGTCCGTTGAAAATTTTCAGCCGAGAGGCCATCCTTTCCGTCTGCCTCTTCAACGGGGCACACCGTTTCCTCCCGACCCTGCTGAAGATGAAGGGCTTCACTGTCGCCCAGGTTCCCGTACAGCACACCGCCCGCCAGTGGGGACAGAGCAAGTACGGCACCCTTGACCGGGCTTTTCGCGGGCTTCACGACGCCCTTGGTGTCCGCTGGCTGCAGAAGCGGGCGCTGCACTGGGAGATCGACGAGTAGGGGTCATCGGGGATTCGGATCGAGTCCCGGAGTGGCGTCGGAGGGTGACGGCTGCAATCAATGGCGGAAATCGAGACGGTCGAGCGGAACTCCGCTGAATCCGGAGCCGCACCCGGAGCCGCGAGCCGGGGCCGCTAACCGGAACCGATTCAGGAGCCGGGTCTGAGGCCCGAGAGGCGAGGCTGAACCGGCAGAGTCGCACTCGAAGTGCTCGGAACATCCCACGACCGCAAAGGTTTCAGCCACCGCATCCGTGTTCCGGTTTCAAAATCAGAAACCGCGATCATCGCTCCCGCACTCCGCCTAAAGAACCACGGCCGCCCCGGCTCCGGGCTCGGCTTCGGATCTGTGGCTCCGGCCCCGGTTCCTGCTCCCGCTGCGGCCTCGGTTGAGGCCCTCTGCTCCGGCTCCGGCGTCGGTGTGCGGCTCCGGCTCCAGTTCCTGCTTCTGCTCCCCAGCCGGAAGCCGGCGCTGATCCGGTGTGGCCCCGGTGCCGGGATGCGCTATGATTTGGCGATGATGATGCATGCTTTTGACTTTGTTCCCGGGATTCCCATCGGGGATCGTCGCTCTCACCTCTATATCGCCGGTCCCTGTGTGATCGAGAGTCGGGATCAGGCGATGAGGCTCGCGGAAGATCTTCAGAAACGATGCGAATCTCTCGGAGTTCCTCTGATCTTCAAAGCCTCATTCGACAAGGCCAATCGCTCTTCACTGAGTTCCTTCCGGGGACCCGGGCTCGAGGAGGGTCTGAAGATCCTCGCAGAACTTCGGCGCGAGACGGGTCTGCCCGTTCTGACGGATGTTCATGAGGCTTTTCAGGTGGAGGTAGCTGCGGAAGTCGTCGATGTCCTCCAGGTTCCGGCTTTTCTCTGTCGCCAGACCGACTTATTACTCGCCTGCGGCCGAAGCGGAAAGGCGGTCAATATCAAGAAGGGCCAGTTTCTGGCTCCGGAGGACATGAAGCACGCCGTGATGAAGGTCTCGTCGACCGGTAATCAGAGAATCACCCTGACCGAGCGGGGATCCTCCTTCGGTTACCATAATCTCGTCGTCGACATGCGGGGGCTCTCAGTCATGAGGAGCTTCGCTCCGGTGATCTTCGACGTCACGCACTCCCTGCAGCTTCCGGGCGGTCTGGGCCATGCGACAGCCGGAGCGCGGGAGTTTCACCCCTATCTTGCCAGGGCGGCAGCGGCGGCCGGAGTGGACGGCTTTTTTATTGAAGTTCACGGGAGTCCGGGGGAAGCCCTGTCCGACGCCACAACCCAGCTCAACCCTGATGAATTCGAGCGACTGGTGCCCCAGCTGGAAGCGATTGGCCGGGTGGTCTGGGAGGCCGGGGTATGAGTACTCCTCTGGATCGGGCACGGCGGGTCCTGCAGGCCGAGGCCGAGGCGATCCGCAGGATCGGGGATGGCTTGGGGGAGGATTTCGAGGCCGCCGTCGATCTCATACTTCAGTGCGAAGGTCGGGTGATCTGGAGTGGTATGGGGAAATCCGGCATCATCTGCCGAAAACTTGCGGCGACCATGAGTTCCACGGGATCTCCGGCGCTTTTTCTTCATCCTGCGGAGGCCATTCACGGTGATCTGGGAATGGTGGCGGAGGAGGATCTGGTGATCGCAGTCTCCAACTCCGGAGAGACCGAGGAGATCCTGCGCCTCATCGAATATCTCAAGCGGCGGGGCATTCCTCTGATCGGTGTCTCGTCCCGGCCTGAGTCCTCCCTGGCGCGCCTCGCCGATATCCACCTCGATCTCAAGGTTGATCGCGAGGCCTGTCCCCTGGGTCTGGCGCCGACGGCCTCGACAACTGCTTCCCTGGCGCTGGGCGACGCGCTGTGTATGGAGGTCTCCTACCGAAAGGGATTCAGTGAGGAAGATTTTGCCCGCTTCCATCCCGGGGGTGGACTTGGAAAGAAATTCCTCACGGTCGCCGAACTGATGCACAGGGACGAGGATCTGCCCCTGGTCGGCCCGGAGGCGCCCCTGAAGGATGTCATCTACGAGATGAGTCGCAAGGGACTGGGCATTGCCGTCATCGTCGATGAGGAGCGGCATCTCCTCGGTATCCTCACCGATGGAGATTTGCGGCGATTGATGGAAAAGGAAATTAGCCCCCTTGGCACGGTGGCTTCCCAGGTCATGCATCCCGGCGGCGTCAGTATTGCACCGGAGGAGCTGGCGACCGGGGCACTGAGGCTGCTCGAGCAGCGCCGGATCACCTCCCTCGTCGTGACTGAGGAGGGGGGCAGGGTGCTCGGCGTTCTGCATCTCCATGATCTCTGGGGTGTCGGGCTCTTCTGAGCTTCTGGGCCCGGAACATCAGGATTCCGATGCATTTCAAGATGTATCGGAGTGGGGGATGGATTTCCCATTGCCATTGCTTGAGTCCTTTTTGGAGCTCGCCGGGAGATGTCTGAGCCCCTCTGGCTTGAGGTATGCTGGGGAGAGGAGGTCGGTCCATGAAGGTTTTTCTCAAGAGGTTTCCGGTCATGTTTCTGAGCCTCGGGACCTGTGTCCTTTTCAGTGCTGAGGTTTCGGAGATGGCGGTGCAATCCTGCAGGCCGGCCGTCCTCAAGACGATGATGGTCCGGATGTCGAAGGACCCGGAAGCGGGAATTCGGCGGGCGATCGCCGAAGGGATGCCGAGTGATCGGGCCGGGATCGAGACGCACTATGTCGACATGGATTCCAGAGGGGCCGTGCTGCACCTGAAGACAATGGAGCGGATGCTGATCCTGCTGCCGACCGAGATCAATACCGCCGAGAAGTGGTCGACTCTCGAGATTGGAGATTCGGGCGTACTGTCACTGACGATGAACGATACGGCCTTTCATGCGAAGCTGGACAGTCCGGACGGGATGCCGGCCCGACGTTATTTTGAAATCCGGGCCGATCGTCCGGGTAAAACCTTGGTTTCGACCGAGTTGAAAGGGCCCGGGGATCAGGCCGAGGCCCGAAGGAGTTTCGAGCTGAAAGTTATCGTTGAAGATCGGGAGGATTGAGTTTCCCTTCACCCGGAGATCTGCTCGAGAATCCTGGCTGGATGGTGTTCTTTTCGTGATGAAGCGCCCTCTCTGTCAGTCGGAAGTTGCGATGCCCTTTTTCGCGTATGAAATCCTTCCCCAAATCCGGGCTGTTTCAGGCTAGAATGACGGCCGATGACGGCGGGGCCGTCGTCAGCCAATACTTGGGGGTGGATATGTCACAGGAAGTTCTCTTGGGCGATGAGGCCATCGGTCTCGGCGCCATTGATGCCGGCATCAGCGGGGTCTACGCCTATCCCGGCACGCCGTCGACCGAAATCTTCGAATTTGTCGACCGTCGAACGAAAAAGGCCGGAGATGTTCATGCCTTCTGGTCGACCAACGAGAAGGTCGCCTATGAGGAGGCTCTGGGAATGTCCTGGGCGGGACGCCGGGCCCTGGTCTGCATGAAGCATGTCGGGCTCAACGTGGCCGCGGATGCCTTCATGAACTCGGCGGTAACCGGGACCAACGGGGGCCTGGTTCTGGCCGTGGCCGATGACCCTGGAATGCACTCCTCCCAGAACGAGCAGGACAGCCGCTACTATGCGCAGTTTGCCCTGATCCCCTGCCTGGAACCGAAGGATCAGCAGGAGTGCTACGAGATGATGTTCGAAGCCTTTCAGCTCTCGGAGGATCTCCAGGTCCCCGTCATGATTCGCCTGGTCACCCGGATTGCACACAGCCGTTCAGCAGTAACAACCCGCGAGCGGCGGCCTCAGAACCCGCTCAGACCCGCGAAGGATATCCACAAGTGGACCCTGCTGCCCTCGAATGCACGAGTGCAGTATGCCCACCTCGCCGGGAAACAGCCGGAATTCCTGCGTTTGTCCGAGGAAAGCTCCCACAACGAACTGAAACTCCGCGGGAAGCGTGGAGTGATCACCTGCGGGATTACTGAGAATTACCTGCTGGAGAATCTCCCGGAGGATCACGAATTCTCGATGCTCTCCCTGCGGCAGTATCCGATTCCGACGGAGAAGGTCCGGAAGCTGGTCGACCATGTCGAGGAGATTCTCGTGGTGGAGGACGGGTATCCGCTGGTGGAGAGCAGCCTGCGCGGGCTCTTTGGCCTCGACGGTGTGAGGGTCAGGGGTCGCCTCAGCGGAGAGCTGCCGAGGACCGGGGAACTTAATCCGGACCTGGTCCGGCAGGGGCTGGGCCTGGGCGAACGCTCCTCCGCTCACGACCCGTCTGAAGAAATTGCAAAGCGTCCCCCCATGCTCTGCAAGGGCTGCCCGCACGATGACAGCTTCAAAGCCCTGACGGCTGCCCTCTCCGAGTTCGAAGAGCCCCAGGTTTTCTCGGATATCGGCTGTTATACCCTGGCTGCACTGCCGCCGCTGGAAGCCATTCATTCCTGTGTCGCCATGGGCGCCTCCATCGGGATGGCGGCCGGGGCCGCTCACGCCGGTTATCATCCGGCGGTCTGCGCAATCGGTGATTCCACCTTCGCCCACGGCGGGATTCCACCGCTGCTTTCGGCGGTTCAGCAGAACATTGCGATCACCGTCCTGGTTCTTGATAACGACACGGTGGGGATGACGGGAACCCAGCGTTCGATGGCGACGGGGTCCACCCTCGACAGGATCATCGAGGGATCGGGAGTCGATCCGGAGCATATCCGTATCATCGAGCCGCTGCCCAGGAAGCACGAGGAAAACGTCCAGGTTTTCCGCGAGGAACTCCATTACAAGGGTCCCAGCGTGATCATCGCGCGTCGGCCCTGCATCGAAGCCATCAAGCACGGCGTGCACTAGGGGAGGCAGGTCATGGAAAAGAACATCATTCTTGCGGGAGTCGGCGGACAGGGGATTCTGTCCGTCGCCTATGTCCTGGACAATGCCGCCCTGGATGCGGGATATCATTTCAAACAGGCCGAGGTTCACGGGATGTCCCAGCGCGGCGGTGCGGTGCAGTCCAATCTCCGTTATGCCGATCACCCGATCCATTCCGATCTCATTCCCCGTGGGGAAGCGGATCTCATCCTGGCCGTGGAGCCGCTGGAAGTCATGCGCTACTGGCATTATCTCAAGCCGGAAGGCTGGGTGGTTTCCTCGGCAATTCCCTACGTCAACATCCCGGATTACCCGGAGATGGAGAAGCTTCTGGGTGAACTCAGCGCTTTTCCCAACATTATTCTGGTCGATTCCGCACGGCTGGCGCGAGCCGCCGGGAATATGAGATCCCAGAATATGGTGGTCATCGGGGCGGCTTCGATTCTCCTCGACTTCACGCCGGAGCAGCTCCTCAAACACGTCGAGGGTCTCTTTGCCCGCAAGGGAGAGAAAATCGTGGCCGTCAACCGGAAGGCCTTTGAACTTGGTCGACGTGCGGCGGAGTTCTTCAGGTCTCTTGTCACGAGCGGCATCGACAACGGGCAGGCGCTGCAGCTCTCCTCGGCCCTCGTGCCGGAGAGCCTGGACGCCCTTCAGGCGCCGGGGTGGGCCGATACTCTCAAGGCCCGCCCGGAAGTTCTCGAGGAAATTGCAGCGGCCGGGGAGAAGGTCAGTGCCGGAGACTTTGCGCGTTTCAGAGCCTGATCGCCGCGCCGACGGAGGTACGCATGTCAAAGTATGGGAGCATTGAGAAACTCTTCGATCGGGCTGCGGCCGCCGGCCGGATACGACTGCTGGAACACGAGTGTTATGAACTGCTCGAGCTGACCGGCGCCGAGGCGGCGCCGGTTCACCGGCTGATTCCGGCGGGCGAGGTGCCGACCCCCGCGGACCTTGAGGCCATTCCCGGCGAGAAAGTGGTCCTGAAGATCGTTTCGCCGGAGATTACCCACAAGACGGAGGCTCGGGGAATCCGCATCGTCGCCCGGGAGATGGGCGCGGTCGAGGCGGCCCACGAACTGATGCTCCACCAGGTTCCTTCGACCTATGCCGACTACCTGGACGAACATCGAGGCGAGGTCTCAGCCGAGCTTCGGGGTCTCCAGGGTGGAGAGCTGGCCGGGAAGCTGGAAGAGGGCATCATCGGTGTGCTCCTCTGCTCCTTCATCCAGGCCGATGCGCAGGGTTTTGCAACCGAACTCTTCGTCGGAATCCGTCATACCGAGGAGTTCGGCCCGATTATCTCTGCGGGTTTCGGCGGGGTGGAGATGGAAACCCTGGCCCGGGAGACCCGGAAGGGCGCGGCGGTCGCGATCGCGCCGACCGGTCTGGTCAATGGTGGGAGTTTCCTCGATCTCTTCCGGCGGACTCTGAGCTATCAGCGCCTCTCGGGCAGGATGCGAGGTTCAAGAAAGCTGGTCTCAGACGAGATTCTGGCCGAGTGTTTCCAGGCCTTCATCGATCTGGCCAATTATTTCTCGGAGAACAACCCCGACGCCCGCTACCGGATCATGGAATTTGAGGTCAATCCCTTCCAGGCGGTGGGTTCGCGTCTCGCGCCATTAGACGGCGTCTGTTCCTTCGAGCCGGCCTCCGCCCCGAGGACCGGACGACCCCTTGAGAAGATCGGCGCCCTCCTTCGTCCGAAGAGTGCGGCGGTGATCGGTGTCTCGGCCCGCAGCATGAATATGGGCCGCATCATCCTCAACAACATTGTCAAGGCGGGCTTTGATCGATCGAAGACCTGGATCATCCGCCCGAATAGCGATGAGATCGATCAGATCACATGTGTGCCCTCGATCGCCGATCTGCCGGAAAAGGTCGATCTCCTGGTCGTTGCGGTGGGCGCCGATCAGGTGCCCGAGGTCATCGATGCCGTCATCGACGAGGATCGGGCCGAGTCCGTGATCCTGATTCCCGGAGGTCTGGGCGAGAAGAAGGGGAGCGAGGATCTGGCCCGAAAACTCAAGGAGAAGATCGAAGCCTCCCATCGCAGTCCGGGCGGCGGTCCGGTATTCATCGGTGGAAATTCTCTGGGCGTCATCTCGCACCCGGGACATTACGATACGATGTTTATCCCGGAGAGCAAGCTGCCGAAATCAGTCGGCGATCATCCGCGGAAGAGTTGTTTCATCTCCCAGTCCGGCGCCTTCATTATCGCCAACTT
>JANTFG010000022.1 GCA_024763555.1 Thermoanaerobaculales bacterium | reverse complement strand
ACTCAGGGAAAAACATGGTTCTACCGGGCTCGCATCAGCAGTCACGAACTCTCCGGCGCCGTCCATCTCGGAAAGGCAACGGAGCTTCTCCGGGTGGAATACCCGGACATTTATCCGCCCAAGCCGCCCACGGAACTTCTCTGCCTGCCCGAAGCCGGGAAAATCCGCCTCCGGTGGCTGGCCTCAAAGGATGCAAGGGCCTACCGGGTGGAAGGGGAAGACAGCGCCGGAAAAACACGTATTCTCGCAGAGAAGCTCTCTGCGCTTTCGGTGGTGGATCGCAAGGCGCCCCGGGGGAAACTCATCTACCGTGTCTGGGCGATCGATGCCGCCGGAAATCGTTCCGAGCCCGCCGAGTGTCAGAGCGTCTCCGAGGGGTCTCCGTGAGTTCGAGCCTCTGGAAAGGCGAAGGCGCCGGAAATGACTTCATTCTCGGCCTGGGTTCCTGGGCTAATAAACTGGCCTCCGATGAGAGTCTGATCCGGGCCATCTGCGACCGTCGCCGGGGCATCGGTGCGGACGGCGTCCTGGCCCTTTTTAAGGAATCCGAAACGCGAGTTCGCCTGGTCTATCGAAATGCCGACGGCTCCAGGGCGCGATTCTGCGCCAACGGCGCCCGGGTCGCCGCTCTGGCCGCCCATCGTCTGCTTGAAACGGGCAAGACCCTCGAGCTTCAAACCGACTGGGCAAGGATTCCGGCGGTCATCCGGCAGGACACTGTCATGCTCCACCTCCCGGCGCCGGAGACCGGGACCCGGAGGATGTGCCTCGGGGGAGCTGATAACAAAATCGAGGGCAGCTTCCTCATCCTTGGCATCCCGCATTTTCTCATCGAAATCCCGGAAGAGGAGCTCAGGGGTGGTGGGGAGATCCTCGCAAGCGCAGGCGCTCTCAGGAAACACCCCGACTTCGGTCCCGAGGGCGCTAATATTTCCCTCATCTCCCGGACCGGGGAGGGGAAGCTGAGAATCCGGACTTTCGAGAGAGGCGTCCCGGAGGAGGTCCTCTCCTGCGGCTCAGCCATGGCCTCCGCCGGGTGGATCTACGGACAGGAAGGCGGCACGACCGAGATCCTGCCGGCCTCGGGAGATCGAATTCGAGTTTCCCTGAAAGGCGGCGATCGCCCCCTCCGACTCGAAGGCCCCGCCCGGCTGATCGCCCGGATCGAAGAGTTTTCTCCGGCCTGAAGGGCCCCGGCTAGCGCAGCGAGGCCTCCAGGCGCTGCAGGAGCTGGATGCGCGGCAGGGCGCCCCGGATGGTGTCGACGACCTCGGAGTTCTTGAAGAGCATCAGGGTGGGAATGGCCTGGATGCGGAAGCGAGTGGCTGTCAGGGGATTTTGCTCGGTGTCCAGTTTGACGATCTTCAGGCGTCCCGCGAGATCCCCAGCCACCTCCTCGAGAACAGGGGCGATCATGCGGCAGGGGCCGCACCAGGGCGCCCAGAAATCAACCAGTACCGGAATTCCAGCACTAATCTGCTGCTCAAAGTCGCCATCCGTGGCATGCACCAGCCAGGGCAGGGGATGATGACACTTTCCGCAACGGGGCATCTTTACCGGGTCCCCTGCGCCCAGCCTGTTTTTTGCTCCACAACTCGGGCAGGAAATCAGCTCGTCCATTTTCTCAGTCTCCCTCAGTTCAGAAAACTCTCGAAAACTCCTCTCAACCACGGCCAGCCCAAAGCCAGTACGAGGCCGGCCTGAAGGCCGGCAACGAGGTCGTCCGCCATGATCCCAAAACCGCCTTCCAGCTGTTCGAGCTGCCGGACAGGCCATGGCTTGAGAATATCGAAAAAGCGAAAGAGAAAAAAGCCCGCTGCGGTAAATAGCAGTAATTCACTTGGAGAATTGAAAGCGCTCACGACAAAGAAACCACAGAGGTAGGCCACGCATTGGCCGGCGACCTCGTCGATCACGACCGGCCCGGGATCCTCCTTCCCCCGCCGGAGGCGCTCCTTCTCCGCCGCCCAGATTCCCGCGATGGTGGAGGCGATCAACGCACAGAGCAGGAAAATCCCAAGCAGTGGGGATCTTCCCAGCCCCAGCGCCACAGCGAAGAAAAGAAGCGCCGTCGGAAAGGAGCCCGCGGTGGTGCCGGGGGCCGGAAGAAGGTCTCCAAGACCGAAGACCGTCGCAATGCGATAGGACATATCCTTCATGCCGATTCTCCCTCCCGGGCCCGCAGCGCCTCAAGAGTCCTCTCGTGAATATTGCCGAAACTCCCGGAAGAACAGATGAGCAGGAGATCCCCGGCCTGAAGCTTCGGCAGAAGAAGCTCGAGCGGATCCTCTCCGGGCTCAGGCATCAGAGAGGAAATACCCAGGTCGGCCAGCTGCTTTTTCAGGAGGGCGCGATCCAGGAGCCGCTCCGCCTCGACCCGCCCCGAGTGGTAGGGAGGAGCAACCAGTACGAAATCCGCCTTCTGAAGGGCTTCGAGGTAAGCCGGGCCGAAGTCTCGACGTGCGGCCGTCAGTGATCTCGGTTCGAAGGCGACCACAAGCCGCCGGGAGGACCAGCGCTGACGTGCCGCTTCGAGGGTCACACCCAGAGCTGTCGGGTGGTGGGCAAAATCATCGACAAGCAACACGCCGGCTGCCTCGCCGCGGACATCCATCCGGCGGGCCACGCCGGGGAAACTTTCGTGAGCTTCGAGAAGAGACTCGATTCCCAGCCCGGCTACAAGCCCGGCCGCCAGGGCCATCGCGGCATTCTCGGTGTTAAAAGCGCCCGAAAGCGGCGTCGCCATGTCCCAGTCCCGGCCATCCCAGTGAATCCTGCTGCGCATCAAACGGGCATCCTCATCCCAGGATTCCCCGCGGATGCAGAGATCGCAGTCCCCGCCGCGACCGACCTTGAAGATCGGCGCCCTTGCATCCCGGGTTGCCGCCCGGGTCCCCTCGTGATCCCAGAGGGCAACGATATTGCCGTGGCGCGGCGGCACCTGCGCCGTTCCGGCGCGAAAGGCTGTCAGAACGGCATCGAAATCGGGATAGAGATCGGCATGGTCGAACTCCACCGGCCCGAGAAGAAAAATTTCCGGCCGATAGTGAAGAAATTTTGGTCCACGATCGAAAAATGCCGTGTTGTATTCGTCTCCCTCAAGAATCATCCACTCTCCCTCGCCGGAGAGGAATGAACGGCGATTCCACTTGAGCAGGCCTCCTACAAAGGCCGTTGGATCTGTGCCCGCCCGCGAGAAAATCCAGCTCAATAGAGAGCTTGTCGTCGTTTTCCCGTGGGTGCCGGCCACGACAATCGCTCGACGTCCTTTTGCGAGAAGATAGGCGGCGACTGCCTCTGCCTGGGAGAGGAACGGCCGACGATCATCAAGGATCTTCCGGACCTCGGGGTTCGTGATCCCGATCGCGTTTCCGATGATGATGCGATCGACCGCGGGAACTTCTGCCGGATTCCACCCGATCCTGACGGGAATCTCAAGCTCCTCGAGCAGGGTACTCATCGGCGGATAGAGATCGACATCGACACCCTGGACAGCATGACCCTCAGCCTGGAGCAGACCGGCCAGTGTGGCCATGGCCGTCCCTCCGATCGGTAGGAAATAGAAGCTCTCAGCGCGAATGGATGACGGCTTATGGAACGCAGCTTGCATACGACCTACCTTCGCTGGAGATACCTTCGGGCGCCGGGTTTCCCGATTTACCCGGCACGAAAAGGAAATCTCCGCTAAGATTGTCGCCGTTCGTGTGGTGAATGACAAGGAGGACACGAAATGACCCGAAAAAATATAATCCTCTTGCTGGTGATTGGATTGAGTCTCGCGGCCTCGATAGGCGTCGCCCGCGATCTTCCCAAGCTGGTCATCTCCGAGAAAATCATCGATCTCGGACAGGTACCCCAGGGCGCCGTAAAAGACGTGGTATTCACCCTCAAGAATGAGGGAGCGGCCCCCCTGCTGATCGCTGCGGCCCGTCCGACATGCGGGTGTACGGTCGCGGATTTTGACAAGGAGATCGCACCGGGCGAATCCGGTGAGGTTCGGGCAAAACTGGATACCAGCGATTTCAGGGGCCCGATCTCGAAGTCCATTCTGGTCGCGTGCAACGATCCGGCCACGCCGACGGTCGCCCTGGCGATTCGAGCCGACGTCCGGCCCTTTATTGCCGTCTATCCCCGTCCGCTTGTGCGTTTCAATACCCTTGAGAAGCAGGCGGCCGTTCAGAAGATCACCGTCGCCGGAACGGAGCGATCGAAAGATTTCAAGCTGACCGGCGCAAAGGCGGAGTTGCCTTTCCTGGATGTCAGCTACCGAAAGATCGAAGACAGGAAGTTGCTCGTAGCGGAAGCGGGCGAGCCCCAGTATGAGGTTTCGATCGAACTGAAGAAGGACGCCCCTCCGGGTCCGGTGAACACAAGCGTCAGCCTTTCGACCAACAGGAAAGAGGAGCCGGAGATCAAAGTTCAGGTCATCGGCGTGGTCCGAGCGATGGTCCGCGTCTCACCTCCACAGCTGGAATTCGGCGCCGTTGAGCTCAGCCTTGCCCCGACCCGGAATCTCGTCATGGTCAACAATGTGCCTGATCACCAGATCGCAGTGACGAAGGTCAGTGTTGACGACCCTTCATTCGAAGTGAAGACCACGACCGTCGAAGAGGGAAAACGCTACACGATTGCCGTCAGCGTCAAGAAGGATGCCGAGGCGGGTGTCAAGAATGCCGTGGTGACGATTTACACCGATGATCCGGATGTTGGGGAGCTCAAAGTCCCCGTTCGGGCGGCACTGCGCTGATCTCCGCCGCTGAAGATGCTGATCACTCTCGGTATTGAGACATCCTGCGACGAGAGTGCGGTTGCCCTGCTCGGCTCTGAAGGAGAGGTCCTGTTCCATCGTCTCTCCTCGCAGATTCCTGCTCATGCGCCCTACGGTGGCGTGGTTCCCGAACTGGCCTCCAGAGAACACCTCAAGGCCCTGCCCCTCCTGCTGCGTGAGGCCCTCGATGGGGCTCAACCCCAGTTGATCGCGGTCACGACGGGTCCTGGACTCGTAGGTTCCCTTCTCGTTGGAATCCGCTGTGCCGCGGCCCTGGCCTGGGCCCGGAGTCTGGCTTTTGTCGGCGTCAACCACCTTGAGGGTCATCGAGCCTCTCCCTTTCTTTCGCTGAACGGGCGCCCGGCCCGGATCCCTCCAGATCGAGTTCTGGCCCTGGTCGCCTCCGGAGGCCACTCATCCTGGTACCTCGATGTCGGGGAGGAGAGCAGGATGCTGGCCAGGACACGGGATGATGCCGCGGGAGAATGTCTGGATAAAGTCGGCAAGGTGCTCGGCCTTCCCTATCCGGCGGGCCCGGTCATTGATCGCCTGGCTCGTGGCGGTGATCCCGGCCGTTTTGCCTTCCGGCGCCCGAAGATTCGGGATCAGAGCGGCGATTTTTCTTTCTCCGGTCTCAAGTCGGCGGCGATTCGTCTGATCCGGGCCGAAAAGATCGACGACACCGGGGATGAACAGCTTCGGGCGGATTTTGCGGCCTCCATCGAGGCGGCGGTCGTCGGGCAGCTCCTCGATCCTCTCAATGGTTTTGTTCGGGAGCATGACCCGGAGCTCATCACCCTCTCCGGCGGAGTTGCCGCGAATACGGCCTTACGGCAGGGACTTCTCGATGCCGGTCGGCGCCTGGGAATCGAAGTTCTACTGCCCGAAAAGGCGCTGACAACCGATAACGGCGTCATGATAGCCCGTGCCGGTCAGTTGGCCTGGGCCCGGGGCGAGCGGCACGATCCCCGACGAATAGATGCATTCAGTCGGAAAATATGGCATCCTCCGGGGATGCGGAAGATTCTGGAGGCCCGTCGATGAAGAAATCCGTCTCCCGGGAGTATTACGAAGCCATCCTGGTGGCCTTTATCCTGGCGCTCTTTGTTCGGACATTTGTTTTCGAGAATTTCAAGATCCCTTCGGGCTCGATGGAAGACAACCTCCTCGTCGGCGACCACCTCGTCGTTAATAAGTATATTTTCGGGCCCGGACCTCTTAAGATTTTAAATTTTGTCATGCCGCACCGTCAACCCAGACGGGGCGATGTCGTGGTCTTCAAGTTTCCTGAAAACGCGCGTCGTGACTTCATCAAGCGCTGTATCGGCGTCGCCGGAGATATGATCGAAATCCGGAAAAAGCAGCTCTACCTCAACGGTGAACTCCAGGACGAGCCCTACGTCGTTCACAAGGACCCCCAGGTCTGGGGCCCGGGAATGGGAGTTCCTGCCCGCCTGCGAAACCGGGATAACTTCGGTCCGTACACGGTCCCGCCCGACAGCATCTTCTGCCTGGGGGACAATCGGGACAACTCCCTGGATTCCCGTTTCTGGGGCCCGGTGCCGATGGATCACCTCAAGGGGCGTGCCGTACTGATCTACTGGTCCTACGAGGCGAAGAGAAACGACTGGCAATGGAGGGGCTTCGGCCATCGCCTGAAGCAGCTGGCCGGTGTTTTCACACATTTCTTCACGCGAACCCGATGGGAACGGGAGTTCAAGCTGATCCGTTAGAAGCCCTGTGAAAAACCCACCGAGAAGCGAAATTCGGGTCGAGGAGCGAACTGGGTCGCTGGGAGGCCGCAGTCGTAGCCCCGCTACTTCAAAGACTTCCAGCGGTCGCAGATTGAGCCTCGACGCGGATTGCAGCCGTGAGAGGGTTTTTCAAAGGGCTTTTAGTCGAAGGCGATCGTTCCCGGCGGGATCTTAATCTGCGGACCGGTATCCTCATCCGTCGGTCTGAGGGTATTGGCGCTCCAGGCCGTCTGAAGGAACATTTCCAGAGAGTTTCCCGGCACATCTGTGGTGTTTGCAGGATCGGGACCGAAGCGAAAGTTGAAATCCGTCACATCGGAGGCCCACGGCCCCCAGGCGGGTTCCCATGCCCAAACGGCCCAGTCGAGACCTCGCTCCTCCAGGAGAGAGATTTCATCAGAGAGAAAAACCTCGGCGCCGGGTTCCCAGCGCTGAATGCCCATCTCATTGACGGCACAGCGAACGGAGTGTTCGCTTGAGAACCGATCCACCTTCCCCAGAAGCCTGTCGAGCCAGTCGCGGTCGACATCCTCTTTCGTGCCATCCTCATCCGCGTCGAATCGCCCCGGATAGCTGTTGAGGAATGGGGGGGCCTGGTGGGTATAGACATAGGGTTCGTACTGGTGCACGCTGTAGATCGTCCGACTGTCGGAAACGACCCTCATGTATTCAAGCCAGTCCACCGCCGCGTAGCCGTTGGGCTGGACGAGAATGGGCATCCGGCCGTCGACCTGCCGGATGGCCTCAATGATCCGGGGATAGAGCTGGTTCCAGTCGGCCAGGGTGTCGCCGTGCCTCGCATAGAAGTGCTCCGGCTCCCAATCGTCGAAAAGAACTTCGTTGGAATTGGGCTCGACCATCAGATCGTATCCGACGATGACCGGGTTAGAAGCGTAACGTGCGGCAGTGTACCTCCACATTTCCACCCAGGCATCCTGGGCGGCCTGGTCTTCCCAGACCGTGTCGTTGAGATAGGTGTTGGGGTCATACCAGTCGTCCCCGTAGCAGCAGACCGAGAAATCCGAACGCCCCGGCCCTGTCCTGAAGCTGATGACGGCGAAAAGGCCCGCTTGAGCCGCCATTTCCAACATGGCGTCGAGGCTGTCCTGAGCGCCCGGATCGAGCGTGAAGGGCGGCTCCTCGCTGAAGATACCGACCGTCGAGAGATTCACGTAGTTGGCCCCGAGGGCGGCCAGGGCATCGAAATCCTCCTGCGTATAGGGAGGCCCGGTCGGCCCGGGTCCCATAAACTCCTCGCCGTCAAGTTCGGGATAGACCCGCCGCTGGTAAATATTGGCGCCGCGCAGCGTCGTTTCCCCCGACCAGAGCGTCCAGGGATCGAGATCCGCCGCAGAGGCGCTTAAAGCGGCGCCGATCAGGATGAGGAACAAAGTGGAGAGCGATCTTGAGAGACTCACGAAAAACCTCCTGCCCGGACTGAGTTCGAAACCAGCCAATCTGTATCGGGCCTGCAGCTCCCACAAGTGTAGCGCTTGGAGTTCTTTTTTGGGCCCAAGATTCCCGGTTTTCTGTGACCCGGAACACCAGGCCCGACGGTTTCCCCCATCTTAGAGAGTGACCGAAACTGAAGCTGAGAGCTTGCGGCAATGTTAAGCTCGGGACGGGAGAGGGTGATGCTGATGGTTATTCGACAAGTATGAAGTTCTTTTTCTTTCACCGGATTCTGACCCGCTGGAGAGTTGAGGACTATACAGACGGCCTGGATCCGACCGCCTGGGATTTCAAGCGTCTTCTCCTGCGATTGGGAAAAGACCACGAATTCATCTCCACATCGCAACTTGAGGCCTGCTTTAAGGAAAACCGTTCGCCCGATCCGAGGTGGATCCATATCAGTTTCGATGACGGCTTTGTAAGCACCCTGGCTGCAGCAGAAATCTGTGCCGGACTCAAGATCCCCCTGACCGTCTTCATCTCATCACGGGTACTGGACGGTTATATTCCATGGTTTGTTCGAATGCGACACGCCCTTTCCACGGCTGGACGTCGTCTCTCCTTCGAGGGCCGGGTTCTCGATCCACGGAAGCCGCGCCAAGCCATGACCCTGAACAGGCTGATCAAGGAAAAAGTCTACTCGTCCCCGGCCGCCCCTGATCAGGTCATCGAGGAGATCCTCCTCGCCCTGGGGCTTGACAAGCTTCCGGAGTTCCCCGAAAAACACCGTTTTCTTCGCCCGGTCGATGTCGGAAAGCTCCGTTCCCTCGGTGTGGAAATCGGTTCTCATGGTGCGACGCACCGGGCACTCGTCGGCCTCAACAGCCGGGAACTCGATCAGGAAATCACGGCTTCCTGTTGCAGACTGGAAGAACTGACAGGGAAACCCATCCGGTCCTTCAGCTATCCCGATGGCCGGTACGACGAGATGGCCGGGAGGGCCCTCATGAAGGCGGGAATCCCACTGGCCTTCGCGGTAGGCGCCTCACCGGGGGTCTTGAATCCGCTGGCCCTGAAGCGGCAGTGGCTCGGCCGTCATATTGAAGATGTTGGTCGAGACAGATGGAGGGCGGCTTTTCGCTTCTGGGATCGCGCTTCAGTTCGAGTCGCGAGATCGATGCGGGGCTTTTAGATGGTGTCCGGGCGTATTTCCCTTGCAGGACAGCGACTGGCGATCGTTCTTCTCGATCTCGGCGTCGGCGGCGCCGAGCGGCAGGCCTCCCTGCTTGCAGCCTTCCTCAAGACCCAATGCGCCGCCGAAGTCGAAGTCTGGTGTTTCTCTCTGTTCGGCCGGAATAGAGAAATTCTGAATCGCTGCGGTATTCCCTGTCTCGAAATTTCACCCGGCGGCCGGGGAGGGCCTTTCCATCGGGCTTCTGATCTCATAGGCTTCATTTCGTCCGCACGAAAACGACGAATCGACCTCCTCATTCCCTTCGCAAATCACCCGAACCGCGTGTGCGGGGCCCTCTGGCCCCTGATCGGAGCGTGGGGAAGTATCTGGAACCAGCGGGATGAGGGTCGGGGAATCACGGGAAGACCCCTGGAAGGCGCCGCCCTGCGCTGGACTTCGATTTTTGCCTGCAATGCGGCCTCAGGGGAAAGCTTCCTCAGGCACACTCTGGGCGTTCAGCCGGAACGGATCGTCCGGGTCCGCAATTGGGTCGTTCCCTCCCCGCCGGAACAGACGCCCGAAAGGTGGAGAAGAGAGCTGGGCCTCGGGGCGAAGACACCACTCGTACTCATGATCGGAAACCTGCACAACTTCAAGGATCATCCCACCCTCTTTCGGGCCTGGAAACGTGTTCTCAATGTGCCCTGGCCCGCCATGCCCCGGCTGCTGCTTGCCGGAAGGCCCTGTGAACCTACGGCAAGTGAGCTGAAGAAACTTGCTGCAGAACTGCGGCTTGAGAAATCGATCCTCTTTCTCGGGGAAATCGACGACGTATCCGGCCTGCTTTCAACCGTCGAGCTTGTCGTTCATTCCTCCCGTCGTGAAGGCTGCCCCAATGCCGTCCTTGAAACCATGGCTGCAGGGCGTCCCCTGATCGCCACAAACATTATCGGTGTCCGGGAGGCCCTCGGCGACAATTATCCCGGACTTATCCCGGAGACGGATGAACAGGCACTGGCTTCAAGCATCATTGAGGCGCTTTCAAATCCCTCGTTCCGTGAGTCTCTTGCTGAGACGGCCTCCCTTCGTTTTGAAAAGGAATTCCCCGCACAGGAATGCCTCCGGAGCTACGCCCGGATGCTGCTGGACCTCCTTCGAAGCCGGAACCCTCGCCACGAAGGGAGAAGCAGATGAGCCGGGTTGAAGCAATTGACCCCACCTCCATCGAGGAGACGGCGTCTTTCCTCCATCGGCATCTCAATTCGAGAATCCCGATCGAGGTATGGGCCGGTATCCTGAATCTACGCGGAAGGAAGATCGAGACCGGAAATGCCGGCTTTCTCCTCCGCTATCAGGGGCAGGTCGTCGGCGTCTATGGCGCCGTATATGCAGAGAGGAAGGTCGAAGGCCGGAACGAAGTCTTCTGTAATCTTCACAGCTGGTGCGTTCTTGAAGCTCACCGCAGTGAGAGCATGGCCCTGCTCCGGGCCCTGCTCGGGCAGAAGGGTCTTCACTTTTATGCCCCGACAACGAGTCCACTGACTGCTCCATTCTTTGAGGTCCTCCGCTTCCGTTATCTCGACCCGCGACTCTGTATGTTTTTCAATCTGCCCCGCCCAGCCCGGGGACAGCTTGTCTCCCATCCGGCTCGTCTCGAGAAGATCTTTCAGGCTGAGACCCGACGAATCTTTGAGGATCACCGGAGTTTTCCCTGGATCGAACAGCTGGCATTGGGCGAAAAAGACCAGTGGTGTCATCTCCTCCTCCGAAAACGGCGATGGAAGGGTCTGGGTTGCGCTGAGGTGCTGTACCTCGAAAACCCGGCTCTCTTCCTCAGGTACCGAAGCCGATTACAACGCTGGCTGTTCCTTCATCGTCGCCTGCCCATTCTTCGGGTCGAGGCCCGTTTCTTCGAACAACCTCCCTCGAAGTTCACAGCGATCGGCCACCCTCAAATGGTCCTGAGCAGAAGCATGAAGGGGCGGGATTTCCTGAACCTTTATACCGACCGGGTTGCCCTGGCTACGGATGGGGAGACCCCCTGATATCAGAGAGCTTGATTTCATTCCGCAAACAGTGGATCCTTGAGAGCAGGCGCCGGCGTGCAACACCCGCCGAAGACCGCGCCAGGGAGTGGCAGACATGAACGAAAAAAAGCTCAAAGAGGCCTTTATGAGGGCTTTCGATCTCAGTCCCGACAGAGATTTCGAGGCTCTCGGTTATCGGAAGATCGAAGCCTGGACCTCGGTTGGTCACATGCGCCTGATCTCCGAAATCGAGGAAATTTTCGATGTCATGCTCGATACCGAGGAAATTCTCGATCTCAGCAGCTTTTCCAAAGCAAAAGAAATCCTGGCCCACCATGAAATCGACTTCCAGCATTGATCTCTCGGGCCGTGTTGCCTTCATCACGGGTTCGACCCGTGGAATCGGCTGGGCCGTAGCCCGCATTCTCGCTGAGAACGGCGCCGCCATCATACTCAACGGACGCTCGAGCCCCGAACGACTCCACTCCCGGATCGGGGAAATCTGTTCACGCTTCGATGTACCCGTTGAGGGCATCCTTGCCGACGTGTCGGACCCTCGGGCCATCAGCCGCGCCTACCGAAGCATCCACTCTCAGTTCGGTCGACTGGATATTCTCGTCAACAATGCCGGTGTGCTTGAAGATGCCGTCCTCGGGATGATCGGAGAGGCCGGATTGAGGAGACTCTTCGAAACCAACACGGCGGGCGTCATCCACAGCCTCCAGGCTGCATCCCGGCTGATGAAGCGAAACGGCGGGGGCAGTATCGTCAATATCAGTTCCATTGTCGGTGTCGAAGGAAACCGGGGACAGGTTGCCTACAGCGCGACAAAAGCTGCAATCCTCGGCATTTCAAAATCCGCAGCCAAGGAGCTTGCAGGAGACAACATCCGGGTCAACGCCGTGGCGCCGGGTTTCATCGATACGGACATGGTCCGGAATCTCTCGGATACCATCCGGAAAGAGAATATCGCCCGTATCGGGATGGGAAGGATCGGAAGCCCGGAGGATGTGGCCAGGGCCGTCCTCTTTCTCGTATCGGATCTCAGCACCTATGTGACCGGACAGATTCTGGGTGTCGACGGCGGGATGGTCATCTGAGGATGTTCCTGCTCCCCGAGGAACCCGGATTCGGCACGAAGCCGGCTCTGATCGATCCGGAGGGCGGCCTGGAGCTGAACTACGAAGAACTCGCCACGGCGGTCGGCAGGCTCCGGGACGAATTCTCAGCTCAGGTAGGGGCACTGGTTTTTCTCTTCAGTGATCCCTGCCTGGAAACCGTCATCGCCTACCTCGGCGCCGTCGAGGCCGGGCTCACGGTTGCAATGATCGATTCGGGGACACAGGCAACATCGCTCGCTCGGCTTCTTGATCTCTACCGCCCGGAAGGAGTGCTCGGACCGCAGCAGCTTCGCCGGATGCTCGAGTCTCGGGATTACAGGTTTCGTGCCGGCGCAGCATTCGCACCACTCTTCTGCGCCTGGAGAGAAGGCTCGGAGGAATGCCAGTCCATCAGGGCTGAGGAGGCTGTCCTGCTTTCCACCTCCGGAAGTACGGGAAGTCCAAAATTTGTCCGTTTGAGCCGGCACAATATCGAGAGCAACGCCCGCTCAATTATCACAGCCCTTGGAATTACCCCGGCCGACCGCGCCATAAGTTCCCTTCCTCTGAGCTACAGCTTCGGCCTGTCTGTGCTGAACTCCCACCTCCTGGCCGGGGCCTCGGTCGTTCTCAGTCGGAAAAGTCTCGTCGAAAAGGAATTCTGGGAGCATTTCACATCGACCGGATGCACCTCGCTCTCCGGCGTCCCCTACACCTACCAACTCCTTCGGCGTTTGAGATTCGAGAGAATGTCTCTGCCCAGACTGAGAGCCATGACGCAGGCCGGAGGAAAACTGGATGTAGAGTCCATTCAGTTTTTTTCCGAGTTACTTGCCTCTCGCGGGGCTGGTTTTCACGTCATGTACGGCCAGACAGAAGCGACCGCCCGGATCAGCTGCCTTCCGCCGGAGCTTCTACCCCGGAAACTTGGCTCGGTGGGTACGGCAATCCCTGGAGGCCTTCTCGAAATTCTCTCTGAAGACGGACGAATCTGCCCGCCCGATACCATTGGCGAGATCGTCTACTCGGGACCTAATGTCATGTTGGGTTACGCGCGTCGCAGGGAGGATCTCGGCAGAGGAGATGCTCTTCAGGGGCGTCTCCAGACCGGTGACCTCGGCACACTCGACGAGGAAGGCTATCTCCGGGTCACGGGCCGGAAAAGCCGTTTCGCAAAAATACTTGGTCTGAGGGTCGATCTCGATGAGGTCGAAGAGGCGGCCGGCGCGCCGGCTATTCCCTGTGCGGCCGTTGATGCCGGCTCAAAGATCATCCTCTTTCTTGAGGGCGCCTCGGATCGTGACAGAAGCCGGTGCAGCAAACACCTGCTCTCACGGATAAATATCGAAGCCTCGGCACTCGAGCTTCGGCCGATCAAGGAGCTCCCACGCACCCCCCGGGCTAAGATCGATTACAGAGAGTTGAAATCATGGATCTGATGTCCCGCCTGATCGCCATGCCTCCCTTTTCGATGCCCCAGCATCAGAAAGACGGCGTCATGCTGGAGGGCCTCCGGGAGCTTTGCCTCTACCATCTGGATCATTGCGAGGAGTACCGACGGCTCGGGAAGGTCTTCGACTGGAATCCGGCAGAGGCCCGATGTGCCGAAGATCTGCCCTGGCTTCCCGTCGGTATCTTCAAGACCCACCGCCTGCTCAGTGTCTCGGAACACGAGGTCTACACCGAAGTCGTCTCGAGTGGAACCAGCGGCCGGAGACCGAGCCGTGTCGCCCTGGACCGGGGGACGGCTGATCTCCAGGCTCGCGCCCTGAGCTCCATCATGACCGGAGTTCTCGGAAAGCAACGACGCCCGATGATCGTCATCGACAGCGAATCGGTCCTGCACGATCCGAAGAGCTTTTCTGCGCGGGGAGCGGGCGTCCTCGGGATGATGCGTTTTGGTAGACGGCCGTTTTTCGCGCTTGATCACCAGATGCAGCTCCGCGAGAAAGAACTTTCCGGTTTTCTCAAGGAACACGCCGGTGAGTCTCTTCTGATTTTTGGCTTTACCTTTATGGTCTGGGAGTTTTTTCTCCAGGCCGTCAGGAGATTGGGCCCTGATCTTTCCTCCTCGATTCTGATTCACAGCGGCGGCTGGAAAAAACTCCAGGCGCGGGCTGTCGACAACGCTGATTTCAAGGCTGCACTCTCATCCGCCGCCGGCATTCGCCGGATTTATAATTTCTACGGCATGGCGGAACAGGTCGGGTCGGTCTTCCTCGAAGGGGAAGACGGCCTCCTCTACCCGCCGGTCTTCGCCGATGTCGTCATCAGGGATCCCATCAGCTGGCGTCCCCTGCCGCCGGGGAAAGAAGGAGTCCTCCAGGTGCTCAGCCTCATTCCCCGGAGCTATCCGGGACATTCCCTGATGACGGAGGATATTGGTGTTATCGAGAGCATCGACAGTCCTGCAGCGGGGCGGCTGGGCAAGGGTTTTCGAATCATCGGCCGGGCGCCGGAGTCCGAGATCCGGGGCTGCAGCGACACCTTCAGCCCTCCGTCCGGGAGAATGTCAGATGAGTGAAATCCGCAGCTTCTTCCCGGAACGAGACGACAACCCGGGTGTCGCCGAGCTCCTCGCCCCGCTTTGCCACCCTACGCTCCAGGCATTCGAACCGAGGGTTCTGCAACTTTTCCGAGAAATCTCCCGGAGAATCTCCCGCTCCGAAGATTGTCGGAATTCTCCCGAACTTCAGGCTCTGGCTTTCTGGCTCCGACCGGCGTCGATTCAGCGATGGCAAGAAGAGTACGACAGCCTGGTCCAGGCCTCTCGCCTTCTCCTTCCCAGGGGTCGGGTCTTCCATCTTCCCCCGGGCAACGTCCCGCTCCAGTTTGCCTATTGCTGGGCCTATGCTCTCGTGCAGGGAAACACAAATATCATCCGGCTTTCCGGCAGGATGTCGACAGACACTGAGGCATTCTGCAGGATTCTCAGAGAAATCGCCGATGAGCTGCCGGAACTCCGTGTCGACGAGCATAGCCTGATCATCGGCTTTGAGCATGACGAAAACCTTGTGGGGGCATTCTCAGAGGCTTCGGATGTCCGAGTTATCTGGGGCGGCGACGAGACGATTCGTCGAATACGACGAGTTCCGCTCCCGCCTCGGGCGATCGACCTTGTCTTTCCCGACCGCAGTTCCCTCTGCATGATCAGGACAAAAGCCTGCATGAGTCTTGACCGGAGCGCTTTTCAACGGCTCGTGACGGATTTTTTCAATGACGCCTATTCTTTCGACCAGCTTGCCTGTGCTTCCCCCCGCCTTGTCGTATGGTGTGGGAAGGAGGAAGAATCGCGGCGCTGTGCCGAAGATTTTTTCCGGATGCTCGCCGATCATCTCAGCGAAGGGGAATACCGCTTGAGCACGGGATCCTCCATCGAGCGCCGCCTCTTCGCAACACGATCGGCGATCGATCTGCCGGTCAGTCGAATCCGGGAATATTCCCCGGAGCTTCTGGTTGCGGAAATCGATTCTCCCGAGGGTTTTCGCGGGTATTTCTGCGGGGGCGGCTTCTTCTTCCAGGCTTTCCTGGATCAGTATTCTCAACTCGGCCCCGCCCTGAGCCGGCGCGACCAGACCCTGAGCGTGTTCGGCTTCTCACAAGACGAGATCGGGGCCATGCTCTCCCTGTCCGGCTCGGAGAGCGTTCACCGTGTTGTTCCAATCGGCAGGGCCCTGGAATTTGGCCGCTTCTGGGACGGATACGATCTGCTGACGGCTTTCAGCAGATGGGTCCCTGTCGATACCGGAGATCGGGCCCGGAGTTGAGCCGTCGGGGAATTGCCCCCCTCAGTTACAAGGAATCCCTGGACCTGGGGACGTAGACCTGGGTTCCCTTCCGGCACTGCCGGATCTGCTCGATCAGGGAGTGAAAATCCTCTTCCTTGTGGACGAAGTCGATATCGTCCGTGTTGATCACCAGCAGAGGCGTCTCCCGGTAGTGGAAGAAGAAATAGGTATAGGCCTCGCAGAGTCGTTTCAGGTAGTCCATCTCGATACCCTTTTCGTAGTCGCGGGCACGTTGAGCGATTCTCTCCTGCAGAATCCGGACCGAGGCCTGCATGTAGATCACCAGATCAGGCTTGGGGACCTCCTGCTCGAGGGTGGGATAAAGCTTCTCATAGATCGCGAGATCGCTGTCATCGAGGTTGAGATAGGCGAAGATACGGTCTTTCGGAAAAATATAATCCGCCAGAACCAGGTCTTCGAAAAGACCCATCTGCGCGATGTCTCGCTGCTGCTGGAATCTGGACAGGAGAAAATAGACCTGAACCTGAAAGGAGGCGCCCGGGCGACCCTCGTAAAAGGCGGGAAGGAAGGGATTCGTAATGTCCTCCAGGATTTTGACGCCCTCGAAGCGGTGTGCCAGCATCTCGACTAAGGAGGTCTTCCCGACACCGATGGGACCCTCGATGGCAATATGACGGAACGGGAGCTTCTCGATCTTCGGCATGCGCCTATCCTACCCCGCCCCGCCTGGTGTCGCCATCCCCAGAGCATGGGCAAGGATGAACAGGATGCCCATCAACAGCGAGAGAACTCCGTTCGCCGTGAAGAAAGCCGCATTGACCCGGCTGAGATCGTCAGGCTGGACGATCCGATGCTGCCAGACGAGCAGGATTCCGGCCGCGACAACGGCGGCCCAGCGGAGGCCTCCTCCTCCAACGAGGACTGAAAAACAGCCGAAGCCCGCCAGGGCCAGCACATGGAAGATTCGAGCCACAAGGAGTGCCCTGCCCTTTCCCATCAGGGCCGGAATGGAGTGCAGGCTCTGCGCCCGGTCGAATTCTTCATCCTGGAGCGAGTAGATGATGTCGAAACCGGCAACCCAGAAGAGTACGGCGGCCCCGAGTACGATCGGGGCCAGCGCGATCCTGCCGACTGCCGCGACCCAGGCGCCTGCCGGAGCAAGACCCAGGGCAAAACCCAGCCAGAGATGGGCGGCGGCTGTAAATCGCTTCGCCCAGGAATAGCCCAGGAGGACGGCCAGTACCGGAATGGAGAGTTTTCCACAGAGCGGATTGAGCGCGAAGGCCGAAAGCAGAAAGAGGAGCGATGCTCCCACCGTAACGGCCCTGACATAACTGCGACTGAGGCGACCGGCCGGCAGGGAGCGTGTTGCGGTTCGCGGGTTGGCCGCATCAATGCCCGCATCGACCAGCCGGTTGAAAGACATTGCGGCTGTCCTGGCGGCAACCATGGCCAGGAGGACCCAGAACCAGATTCGCGTCTCGGGCCAGGAGGACGCCCTGGCCTCCACCAGCGAGATCAGGGCGAAGGGCAGGGCAAAAACTGTGTGCTGAAACTTGATCATCTCCGCGGTTTCCCGCAGATTTCCGACCAGAGAACTCCTACCCATCAGCCCCCCAGCGAAGCTCCGGAGCCTCAAGATGAATATCCAGCCGATCCAGCACCCGGAGGCAGTAGGCCGAGAGGAGATCCTCCAGAGATGGCTGTTGCCGATGACCCAGGTAGAAAGCCGGAAGCGGAGGCATGATGACGGCCCCCGCCCTCGAAAGTTTGAGGAGGTTTTCCAGGAGAATCGAAGACATCGGAGTTTCCCGGATGCCGAGAATGAGAGTTCGGCCTTCTTTGAGCATCACGTCACCCACCCGCTGCACGAGGCCGCGGGAAATTCCGTGGGCCAGGGCCCCGGCCGTCCCCGATGAGCAGGGCAACACCACAACCGCATCAAGGAGGTAGGATCCCGAGGCGATGGGCGCGGCCAGATCCGAGTTATCCCAGCACCTGATCCGATCAAGCTCTTCCTGATCAAGGCCCAGAGCCTGGATGAAACCTGACGACGTCGAGGATGCCTCCCCGAGCTCGTGTGCGGCGACCTGCCCGGCGGCCCCACTCATCACCAGGTGGAGACAATCCAACTCTCCACTGCGCAGAAGAAGCGGAATCAGCCGGGCCGGCAGGATCAAACCCGAGGCGCCCGTAATGAGTACGGCCATTTCCCTCCGCCTGGGCTTCGAATATCCAATCGCATTCGCCATGGCTGGAGAGTATAGCAAGACGGTGGAGCTGTCAGCCGCAGGATGCCACACTCCCAAGCGCCACCGGGAGCACCCTACCGACGCCGGAGCCGCAAGCCGGAACCCCATCCGGAGCCGGGCCTGACGCCCGATACGCGAAACTCACGCGGCATGGTCACACTCGAAGTAGTGGGCGCATCCCACGACCTCATAGGTCTCAGCCACCGCCTCCCTGCTCCGGCTTCATCAAAGGAGGCCGCGATCATCGCTCCCAAAATCCGCTCTAAAAACGACCACCGCATCGGCTCCGGCATCGGATCTGCGGCTCCGTCACCGGGGCTTGAGTGCAGCGCAATACCCTCATGTGGGTCATCCCATCTTCGAGGAAAGACAGAGATTCTGTTCCGCTGCGCGGGCCGCCGAGGAGAGAACACCACCGGAAACAGTTCAATCGCAGTAGAATAATCTTCAGGGAGGGCTCATGACGACAGAACTCTGCGTGGCGCTTGACGGAAGTGATCGGGATTGGATCCTGCGAAGGGCCGAGGAAATCGCTGAGATCACCCAGTGGATCAAGATCGGTCTCGAAGCCTTCACGGCCTTTGGGCCTGAACTTGTCAGGCAGCTTTCTGCGATGGGGCCCCGGCTTTTTCTCGATCTCAAATTCCACGACATTCCCAATACCGTCGCGGGAGCCGTCTCGAATAGCGTGGGTCCGGAAATCGGTCTAATCAATGTCCATGCCTCGGGAGGCGCCGCGATGATGCGCGCGGCGGCCGACGCTCTCAAAGAGACCGGGGCGGAGACGAAGCTCATCGCAGTCACGGTCCTCACAAGCCTCGATGAGGGCGAGCTGAGTCGCCTTGGGATTGAATTTCCCTCCGCTGAGCTCGTCCGAAGCTGGGCAGGCTTAAGCCGGGAATGCGGCCTGCATGGCGTCGTGACCTCCCCGAAGGAGATTCGCGTGGTGCGGGAGGCCTGTGGAGAGGATTTCCTCATCGTCACGCCGGGAATTCGGCCGACATGGGCTGCGGAGAACGACCAGAGGAGAGTCATGACCCCCGCGGAGGCCCGGCGGGAAGGCGCCGACATTCTCGTGATTGGTCGTCCGATAACAAGAGCAGCGCAGCCCCGGGAGGCTGCGCTGCGAATCGCCGAAGAAATTTGTGGTTGAGTCGGCTCAGAAGGTGGGTCTATTTTCGTAGATCTCCTTATTCCAGGTGTAGGTGTAGACAATAAAATCGATCTGCACCGTGAACTTCACCCAGATCTTATTGTATGCCTTGGTGCGCTCGATCTTGATGTCTTTCTTCGTGACCGGAAGATCGGACTTCTCTGCCTGGACGAGAATATCTCTAATAATCCTCTTGTTGTCGTATTCAATCCGGCCTGCTCGATCGGCGAGAGCCTCGACCTTGTTTTCGAGGTCGCCGACGCGGACCATCAGGGGCACAACCTTCAGACCGATCAACAGGGCAATGCCCATCACGATCAGACCGACAAGGCAACCAACAGGGACATCGCCACGCTCGGAGCGTTTTCTTATCATCTTCAACCTCCCGGAAGAATTCTACCATTTCAAGGAGGGATGCCGTGCGCTTTTCTTTCCGGGAGAAATCAGCTTTCCTGCCGGCTCATCGGAACCGGATGGTGCATTTCCGGTCAGCTCAGTCTTCCTCGATCAGGCCGTCTTTGGCGTAACGCTTCTTGATCCAGCCCGGAATCAGAGAGAGCAGCACGAAAAAGATCGCGGCGATTCCGAGATACAGGAGGGTTTTCTTGACCGCTTCGGGTTGGCCCCCGGAGAGAATGACTTCCCGTGCGGAGCCCGCTGCAAAGTTAAAGGCGATCGTACCCGGAATCATGCAGGGTAAGGTCACCAGCAGATAGGTCCGGAATGGAATATCGGTCAGGCCATAGACGTAATTCTGAATATTGAAAGGGAAAATCGGTACCAGGCGGGTAATCATCAACATCCGCCAGCCCTGTTTCTTGACGCCTTCGTCGATTTTCCTCAGCGTCGGATTCTTCTTCACCCAGCCCTCGACCATATCCCGGGCGGCGTAACGCCCGATCAGGAAGGCCAGGGCCGCTCCGAGGTTGGCGCCGACCGTCGACCACACCGTTCCCCATACGGCGCCGAAGATCAGCCCGCCGACAATGGCGATCGGAAGACCGGGAAGGAGGAGAATGCAGGCGACGACCCAGATGCCGGCAAAGGCTGCCGGCGCCCAGGGACCGAGACTCTTGAAGAAACTATCCAGTTTGAGGACGCGTTCTTTGAGCGTGCCTTCCTTCAGCATGTCGAAGATCCCGAAGTGGTTTGCGATCAGCAGCAGGGCGCCGATGACGACCAGGACGATGAGGAGCTTGACCCATGGTTTCAGGGTTTCCTTTTCCTCCGTGGAAGCCTCTTTCTCCCCAAGACTCTCTTCCGTGGACATTTCATTGATCTTCAAGCCCTTTTCTTCCTTGACCACCTTGTCCTCCTTCTGACAGAAACAGAGCGGGACCCGCCGCAGAGGCCGGTCCCGCTCAGATTGACCTTCGTCGGGAACCTACTTTCCGCAGGCTTCGCAGAGAATCCCGCCGGATTCCGGCAGATTCTTGTGGAAATAGCTCCACTCGATCCAGGATCCGTCGTAGTTATGGAGCTGGGCGGGATCCCAGCCCATCAGATAAAGCGCGAACATCTCGGTCGTGGTCCGGACGCCGGACTGACAGTAGAAGATCTGCTGTTTGCTCCGGTCGAATCCGTATTCCTCGATGACCTTCGCAATCTCGGCAGCTGTCTTGAATTCGGTGTCGTTTCCGCCCTCTTTCACGGGCTTCTTGAAAGCCGGCCAGTCGCAGTGTTTAGCCCAGGGAATCCGACCCTTGGCGTAGGCGCCTTTCTTGAGTTTCTTACCGGTCCACTCGCTGTCTCCCCGGGTATCCCAGAGCTGATAATCCTTGTCGGTCTTCGAACGCCAGATGGTCGACATCGAAACCCACCAGCCGTTCAGAGCCGTCGTTGCAGAAAAGTCCCCGGGATCTTTGGGCAGATCCGGGGCCAATATGTCGGTGTCGTAGCCTTCGGCCTTCCACGCCGGGTAGCCGCCATCCAGGACTCGACAGTCGGTCTTTCCATAGAGGTAGAACATCCACCATACGCGGGTGGAATCGTACTTGTGGTCATAAATGACGACTTTGGAATCCTGGTTGATACCTAATTTCCTCACAAAAGCCTGGAAGTCGGCCCGGTCCAGCGCCATTCCCTCATAGGGGAATTCCACTCCAGGTTCCGGCTCATAATCCGAGCGCCAGATCTGGAAGGCGCCGGGGATGTGACCGAGACGGTAGTCCACCGTCTTCGCCACAGCCAGGATGACCAGGTTGGGGTCCTTGGCATCAACGAGCTGTTTCAGCTCCTTGGCGGTGATCAGGGAGTGCCCTCTCTCGAAGCCTTTGTAGTTCTCGGCCGCCCCGGCGATTCCAACCGCAAGGACCAAGAGCGCACATAACGATAAAACAACGTTTTTCCTCATGCTTTCTCCTTTCCTGCGCCCTGAAGGACGCGTACCTCGGGAGAGATGTAGTTGCAATTTCCATACCAGCAGAACAGGAGGCTTGAGCACACAAACAACTCAGAAATAATGGTTTAGTGAACTGTTGTTATTGAGCTTCGAAGAAACAGGTTACGAAAGTGTAACTCGGGGGAGTTTTTCGCCTCAATCTTCAGACTGAGGATGGGATTCACTTTGAGTCTCAGGAGATTCGGGAGGACCGCCATGAAGGGGTATGACGGCCCGGGCAATGGTCCCCTCGCCCTCACGGCTCTCAAGCCTCAAGCTGCCGCCGTGGGCCTCCATCGTCTCCCTGGCGATGGCGAGGCCAAGGCCGGTTCCCTGAGCGTGGTGCCTGGCATTCGGCGCGCGGACAAACTCATTGAGAACCTCTTCATCAAAGCCGGGTGGGATTCCAATCCCGTGGTCCTCGATCTCAATGACGGCCCGGTCATGCTCCCGGCTGAGACGGACTTCAACCTCACCGCCCTCTTTCGAGTACTTGATGGCGTTTTCCATCAGATTCTCAAATGCATAAACGAGATCCGGTGGGATGCCCCGATCGAGGATGCAGACGCCGCGAAAACTCGGTACGAGCCGGATACTCCGGCCTTCCGCCAGGGGTTGGAGGGCATCAAAGAGGTCTGCAAGGAGCTGATTGAGGTTGACCGATTCCGCCCAGGGGGCGCATTTCAGGCCTTCCCGGATCTTGGCAAGTTCCAGGAGATCATTGACGGTGGCGAGGAGTTCGTCCACCCTCTCGGCTGCTCCTTGAAGGAGCTTCCTTCCGCGATCTGAGGCCGGATCGACATAGCCTTCCGTCAGGACCTGCAGGGAGGTCTTAATGGTTGCCAGCGGTGAGCGGAGCTGGTGGGCTGAGATCCTCATGTAGTGGGATTTTCTCTCCTCCACGGTCTCGACCTGTTCCAGGCTGCGCTGGAGATCCTCCGTGCGTTTCTTGAGTTCCTCGGTTGTATCCCAGAGCTTGACATTGCGCTTCTTGAAGCGGCTGGTCACAGAGTCCGTCAGCGCCACCACTCCGAAGAGCGCAAAGATAAGAGCTGCGATGTTGAAGTGGCAGGCCGCGCCGCACATCCCGCGGCTGGGATCCAAAGGGTGAAAACTCAAGAAGCCTCTGGTTTCGGCGAAATAGACCAGAAACATCGCCACCGAGGTACAGGCGGCGAGCGGGTACATCATTCTTGCGGGCAGGATGATCGTGCCGATGGCCATGTGAAAGGCAAAAAAGAGAAGGGCCGGACTCTGGAGTCCCCCGGTGAAATGGGCCGTTACGATGAGCGCCGTCAGGTCGAGTACGATCTGCCGCAGCGCACAGGCCAGAAGATGATCGTAGGGGAGTTCTCTTCTCTTCCTCCGCCTGAGAGCCAGAGTGAAGAAGAGGTTTGCCGCGCCCACGAAAAGGGCGACGATCAGAAGGGCCGGGCTGGCGCCGTGGACTCCAAGCGAGGGACCAAGAAGGGAGGCGAGGCCGAGGCCTGCGACGGCAAGCCAGCGGAGCCTGACAAACCAGACGAGACGCCCGAACAGCTCTGACGCGAAGAGGTACTCGACCCTGTGTTTCCCCTTCATCGAGACTCGAGAACCTCCGCCACCTGCTGAAGCAACTCGACGGGCGCCACGGGTTTTTCCAGGTAGCGTTCACAGGGGACCCAGGACTCATCAACCTCCATGCGGAGGTTATAGACCTGGTCCACGCCCGTCAGCATGATGATCGGAATCGTGGCCGTATCGGTGTCGTTGCGCAGTGTTCGGGCCACATCGAAACCCTCGGAAAGATAGTCCATCATGACATCGAGAATGATGAGGTCCGGACGCTGGGCGGCAACCATCTCGAGCCCCTCTTTGCCGTTGGCGGCTCGCCGAACCCGGTAGACGCTTTCCAGTACGGCGGAAACGGCCTCGACAAACACGTCGTCATCATCGATGAGCAGGATATTCGTGTGCTCCTCCATCTTCTCCTCCTCAATGCGCCTCAATGGCGCCGGTGGGACAGCTATTCAGGCAGGCGCCGCAGTGGATACAGCGGTCCTGGTCGATGAGGTGTACCTGTTTCAACTCACCCGAGATCGCCTCTGCCGGGCAGGC
>JANTFG010000021.1 GCA_024763555.1 Thermoanaerobaculales bacterium | reverse complement strand
TCAGAAAAATCTGAGCGGACTCTTATTAGATTATAAGCATTTTCTGGAATTTTTCCACAACTTCATGAACGCTGCGAGGCCCGATTCACACTCCCGCGGGGAATGCCTTTTCTGATAATCGCGAATGCCGATCCCGCATTCTTCCTCAAGAGCGGTTACAATGCTGGGGTGAGTGATCTACCTCTGGCCCTGGCATTGCTCTTCCTGATTATTCCCAGGAAGAAGAACTGGTTTCTACCTTTTTTCGGCGGCGTCCTGCTCATCGGACTCACGCAGGTCCGCTGGCTGGAGAATCTTCATCTCAATTCAGCGCCTCTTAGCCAATTGCTGCGACTCCTGTCGCATCCCCTCACAAATATCGTGCTCGGAGCGGCGGCAACCCTCCTGATACTCTGGGCTCTGTTTCGCTTCTTTGGCTCCCGAGAGGGAACACTTGAACTCGCTCGAAACCTGGAGCGTCGAAAAGACTATTCCGGCGCCGCGCAGCTCATGATGGATGCAGATCATCATTCCCGAGCGCTCCGTCTCTATCAGAAGGCGGGTGACTGGAAAGGCGCCGGCGAGGCAGCGGAAAGGGCGGGAAAGCTCAAGGAGGCCGCAGGATTTTATCGGAAGAACGGCGGAGATTCCCTGAAGTCCGCAATAGATCTCTACCAACGGATCGGCGATAAAGAAACAGCCCACGCCTGCCGGGCGGAATATGCCCAATGGCTTTCAAATTCCGGTCGTCTTGATGATGCAATCCAGATGTGGGTCCGATCGGCTGACTACCAGCGAGCCTGTCGAATTGCAAAGACTGCGCTGAGCAAAGGTCGCCTTCAGCCCACAGCTTCATCATTCCGGGCAGCCAAGAGAGCCGCTACGGAAACAAGGGACCATGTCCTTCTGGCCCGGCTCTGTGAACTTGAAGGACGGTGGAAGGAGGCCGGGCGCTTCTGGAGTATCAGCGGAGAGCACCAGAAGGCGGCATCGGCATATGCCCGCGCGGCTGAGTATTCAAAGGCCGCCGATGAGGAGATCAAAGCCGGAAGGATTGATTCCGGAGCCGCATTCCTGCTCCAGAGTTTCAGACAGCGAATGGAAGAACTGCCCTTCGGTCGAAGAGATATCGGCGGCGCCGCTGTGTCAGACGAACTTTCAAAGGAAGCGGAAAAGCTCATGCCTCTGCTCGAAAAACTCGGGCGGGAGGATGATCTCATTGAGGTGATGGTCGAGGCAGGAAAGACCGAGGCGGCCATTGATCGCCTGCTTCAACTCGACAGGAAGGACCAGGCCGCTGAGCTGGCCGCCCAATCCCGGGACTGGGAAACAGCAGCGCGCCTTTTCGAAGATCTGCACCGATGGAACGAAGCCCGTGAGGCCTGGGAGGAAAGCCAGGAGCTGGAGAGAGCGGCTCAATGCGCAGAGCTGGCCGGAGAGAACGAACTTGCACTGTCATATTGGAAATCTCTCGATCGGCCCCTTGAGGCTGCTCGCTGCCTAGCTCAAGGCGGTTCCCTAGAGGACGGCATCACCCTTCTCCATGCGAAAGGCTTGCTTCCTGAAGCCTGCGAACTCCTTCGTCAACAGCCGGGACCGGTCCCGGATATTCCTGAGATTATTCTTGATCTGGCAGAATACGAAAAGGCTCAGGGGCGAACCGGAATGGCGATCGCGATTCTCCAGCGAGCCGTCCTCGGCGTCGGACTCCAGGATCACCGCATCGGACCTGCGCTCGCTCTCGCCCGGTGTTTCTTTGAAATCGGAGACGTGGAAAAATCGCTCGCCCAGGTTGAACGAATCCTTGCCTTCGATTTCTCTCATTCAGCCGCCCAGGAATTGAAACAGGAGATCCAACGGAAATCGAAGGATTTCGGGGCTACAGTCCCTGCAGCTGTCGGTAGTGTGGAAAAAGATACATCGACCGAGAGTGTTGAACGATATGAAATTCAGCATGAATTGGGCAGCGGCGGAATGGGAGTGGTTTATCTTGCCCGCGACACCAGGCTTGATCGGGATGTCGCGATCAAGGTTCTGAGAACGACCTCCGAAGAAGAGGCTCTCCAATTGAGAAACGAGGCCATGGTCGCGGCAACTCTCAATCATCCGGGAATTGTGACTATTTTTGATTTTGAAGAGGGTTTCGACGGCTATTTCATCGCGATGGAGTTCGTTCCAGGCAAGAATCTCGCCGAGCTCCTCAAGAGCGATCGACAGCGGGTGTACCAACACTTCACTTCCATTCTCCTCCAGACGGCCGAGGCCCTTGCTGTCGCCCATGACCATCAGGTTATTCACCGGGATCTCAAGCCGGCCAATATCCTCCTGACGGACGAGGATCGCGTCAAGATTCTCGATTTCGGCATCGCAACCCGCATCGGAACCGACAGCGCGACTGGGGGTATCTGTGGGACACCCTACTATATGGCGCCGGAGCAGATTCGGGGTGAATCTCCCAGCCCGGCAACGGACATCTATTCCCTCGGGGCAACGGCCTTCCACCTCGCGACCGGGCGACCGCCATTTGCCAAAGGGAATGTCATCCAGGCTCACCTCGATGAGGAACCCGAAGACCCCTGCATCCTGAATCCAGGCCTCGACCCGAAACTGGGGTCTATTATCCTCCGATGCCTTGAGAAAAAAGCGGAAATGCGTTTTCCAAACTGCCGCGATCTTGCCTCAGCGCTCCGCTCCCTTCAGTAGCTGGACCTGATCTGAAGACAACGGAACTTTTCCGGATGCCCATGAAGGCTCTTCGGAAAGGCACAACCGGTGATAAACTGAAAGACAAGAACTCCCTTGAATAGAACGAGATCTCGAGTCCGGATTTCTTGATCCGAGAGCCGGGGCTGAAATTCTCGAAGCACGAAATTTTCGTGATTTGACTGTTCTCATACCTCGTATCGAGGTATCATAGCGAGCCTGGAGGCCTGATGGGTGTGAAACAAATCTGGGAGAAGGAGGAAAGCCGCTTCCTGATCCTCTTCCTTGTCATTCTCGCGGTTTTTTTTCTTGTGGTCGCTCTGAAGTCTGTTAATGATGCCGTCGTAGTCCCATACACGACCTTTGTCGCCAAGGTTTCGGGGCAGATTCTTCAGTTCTTGGGCGAAGATCTCAGTATCAACGGCTGCGTTCTGCGTTCGCCTCGATTTGCCGTGACGATCTACAACGGATGCAATGGGCTGATCACGAGTCTGATCTTTATTGCCGGAGTTCTCGCATTTCCTGCTCGCCTGGGCGCCAAATTTCTCGGCGTTATTCTCGGCCTCCTGGCGATTCAGGCGATCAACTTCGTGCGCATCGTATCTCTCTTCTATATCGGAGTATTCTTTCCAAAGTTCTTCAACTCGTCCCACGTCTTCGTGTGGCAGTCCATTGTGATTCTTTTCGGGGTGGGACTCTGGATTGTATGGGCGCAGAAGTTTGGTCGTCCTGCAACCGGGAAAACTCGACCGGTGGAAGGTAAATAGGAAAGGGCCGCGATGCAGAAGGCTTCCTTTCTCAAGCGCCTGCCCTTAAGCCTCATCATCTCGATGATGCTCTGGGGCCTCCTGCGCCCGGTCGCTGATCATGCGGTCGCCGGACTCGCGGAAATCCTGATCAGATCATTCGAGTATCCAAAGGTAACGCGTCTCGAGGTTGAAAAGCATCATGCGAGCATCGTCCGTTCGGATTTCAGAAGCGATTCCAAGATTCCTGCCATTCCTCTCACCGAAATCCACTTCAACCTGATTGTCCTCCTCGCCCTGTATCTTGCCCTTCCCCGACCATGGTCTAAGGAACATCTTGAGAAGCTCTTTATGGGTGTTTGTGTCCTCTATCTCACCCAGTCGATTAATTTGCTCCTGCACGTCAAGTGCCTGTATTCCCTCGGACTGGGTGACTGGTCCCTGCAGAACTATTCTGATTTTTCGCGGGATTTCTACGGCTTCTGGAGGTATTTCACAGATCTGCCCGGACGGTTCAGCTTTCCTTTCGTCATCTGGGTGGGTTTTAACTGGGATGAAGTAATCGGCCTGCTGGCGATCTCAGATAAGTCCGGCTCCAGTACGAAGTCAACTCGGGCCGTGAAGAAATGAAGCTGACAGATCCCGTTGTCGTGGTTCAGAGCTGAGACCATGCTCTTCAGGATGACACCGGATTTGATGATGAATCGGAAAAAATTTCCAGGTGCCTTCATCGAATTTCTAGGTGCCGTTTGGGAACACAGCCGATACGATAAGATCCCGGTGAGGGCCTCAGGCCTGGCCTATACAAGTCTCATCGCCACCGTCCCGCTGACGGCGGTTCTCATTTCTATCTTCAGTATTTCACCTGCTTTCGATAGCCTTCAGATTCGCCTTCGAAGCTTCCTGGTTTCCCATTTCCTGGCAACACGACAGGCTGAGATTGAGTCCTGGATCGAGCATTTTGCCGAAGGAGCTTCCCGCGTTGGTATCTTCGGTTTCCTTCTACTCATTCTGACTTCGATCGTACTCCTCTTTACGATCGAGAGCAATTTCAATGAAATCTGGCGAGTCGCCCGGCATCGGCCATTGATTTCCAGGGTTACATCCTACACTTCGGTTCTTGTCCTCGGCTCCCTTTCCGCGGGTGCGAGTCTGACGCTGTCTGCACGACTTCAGGCCCTGATCCTCTCCAATCGCAATCTCAACCCGGGACTGATGAGTTGGCTGGGCGCGTGGGTCTACCCATTCCTCCTCTCTGCAGCGGCCTTTCTGATCTCATACATGGTCATCCCGAATGCCACCGTCGCCTTCAAGAGTGCACTGACAGGCGCCCTATCCTCGGCTTTTCTCTTCGAAGCCGGGAAACATGTTTTTGCAATGGCGACCGGCGCCTGGGTCAACCTCTCGGTCATCTACGGATCACTTGCCGTTCTCCCCATCTTCCTGATCTGGCTCTACTACACCTGGATCATCGTTCTTCTCGGGCTTGAAATCGCCTATACCCATCAATATCGCGGAACCCTCGCCAGACCATCGTCGGAACAGTTCGGAATCGCCTCGGTCGAATCGGCCCTGATGATCTATTTTGAGCTGGCAGCGCGTTTTCTCTCGGGCCGGACGGCGCCCGAAACAGATTTTCTTTCCCGCAGCCTGTCCATTCCCAGTGATCGCGTCGCGCTCCTCCTGCGAGAGATGGAGTCATCCGGTCTCGTCTATCGAGTGGCGAAAGGTCAGGGGAAGAAAGCCGCCTGGATCCCAGCTCATCCACCGGAGCACACTTCTCTGGCCCTTGTCGTTGAACAGCTTCTCAAAGCGAAGTCATCAAACGGGAAAGAGCACATCTCCGACAACAGTCACCTCGACTTCTTCTGTCGCAAGGGTCTGGAATCCGTCAGGGAACTCAGCATCGAGGAGTGCATTTGCCGAAACCAGGAATTGGGAAAGAGAGGGACTGAAGAGTCCTGATGGACGGCCCGACCCTCCTTCTTTTGCTCGCCTATGCATCGCTTCTCCTCTGGCTCTCCCTGGGGCGATCGGAGGCCAGCCCGGCACAGTATCTGCTCGCCGGCCGGAAACTCACGCTGCCCGCCCTCATACTGACCCTTGTCACAACCTGGTATGGAGGTATCCTCGGAGTCGGGGAGTACACCTGGCGTTACGGGATCTCGACCTGGATCGTCTTCGGTGTGCCCTATTATCTCGCGGCGATCCTCTTCGCCCTCATCCTTGCTCCACGCCTGAGAAAATCCGAGGCCGTTTCCATCCCCGACCTTCTTCAGAGATACTACGGTCGGGGCCCTGCCCTGACGGGAGCCGTGGGAGTCTGGTTTGCGACGCTTCCGGTTGCCTACCTGCTGATGCTGGCGGTGCTCATTCACAGACTCACCGGTTTGGAGCTGGTCTACTCCACCCTGATCGGAGCCGGTTTTTCAGCCTGGTACGTCGGGGCTTCCGGCTTCCGAGCTGTCGTACGAACGGATGCTCTCCAGTTTTTCCTGATGTATCTCGGTTTTGCGATTCTACTCCCGCTTGCTCTCAGGGAAACGGGAGGCTTCAGCGGACTCTGGGCGGCTCTGCCCCCAAGCCACCGGAGCTGGGATGGAGGACTCGGCTGGCAGGGCGTTCTCGTCTGGTACCTGATTGCCCTACAGACTGTCGTTGAGCCGGCCTTTTACCAACGTGTTTTTGCGGCGAAGGATCAGCGAACGGCGAGAAATGGAGTCCTGATTTCCGTGTGTTTCTGGCTCCTCTTCGATTTTCTATCAACCTTCACGGCCCTTGCCGCTCGGGTACTTCTTCCCGAACTCAAAGACCCCCTTCAGGCCTATCCGGCGCTTGCCTCATCCCTTCTGCCTTCCTGGGCGGCGGCGATCTTCACGGTATCTCTCTTCGCCATCATTATGTCCACCCTCGACTCCTATCTCTTCCTCTCCGCTTCGACCATGGGTTACGACTTCAAACCCGGTCGAATCGAGAAAGGCCGGATTCGCGCGGGAATCTGGCTTGCCGCCCTGATCAGCGGCATTGCGTCTCTCTTTTTCAGCTCGGCCGTCAGGATATGGCACGATATCGGTTCGATCCTGACCTCCGCCCTGCTCCTGCCATTACTGGCAATTCATCTTCCACCACGCCTGCGTCCGACATCCAGGGCTGTCGAGGCTTCGATCATATGCTCAGCTTTGACCGCTGTGATCTGGATTGGCTGGCCCGGCGGCTACCCTGCTGGAATCGAGCCGATGTTTCCAGCGCTTGGTGTTGCGTGTCTCTTCTGCATACCCTCAATGATTCTCAAGTCACGGGGCGGAAGGATCTCTGAATCGGAAAAGCTGGATAACTCGACCGTTTCCTGAAGATCAGAGCAACGCGTCTGCGGCGGAGCAGCAGAGAATAGCTGATGATTTCTGTTCTGAGGAATCCCATGAGATCCCGGCAATACATCAGAAGAAACGTCTCTTGACAATGATCACGTCGCCCGCGGCGATCGAGGGATCCTTCATCTTTCCCTTCCTGATATCGTGAACGTCAAACTCAAGGATTTTCTTTTCACCCTTGATGTCGCGATGGATCTCAACGGACTGGGAGGCGAACTTACTCTTTCCGCCGGCTTTTGAGATTGCCTGCATCAGGGTCATCCCTCGTGCTATTTCGTACTGGCCGGGAGACCTGACCTCTCCCGTGATAAAAAAAAGCTGCTTGGCGGAAACCGAGACGACGTCGCCGGTCTTGATCTCGAAGCTATGGCCCTCCTCGCCGCTCATGACTTTTCCCGTGGAGAAGCTCAGGACGCGGGCCTCCCCACCCGCATCGGCGGCGGGACGCCGAACCTCGATCTGTGGCCCGGCAGAGGCACTCAGCCCCCCGGCATCCGCGATGAGATCGACAAGCGTCGTTTTCCTGTTGAGGTAATAGGTTCCCGGCCTGACAACCTCTCCAAGAACCGTAACGGGCCTGGAGTGATATTCCTTGACGTCGACGCTGAGCTGCACATCAACAAAATAGTCTTTCTCTAAGGCCGTCTCCAGCCAGTCCGAAAACTCCGACACCGTGCGGCCCCGTGCTTCAACCACTCCAAGCAGGGGATAACTGATACTGCCGTCCTCCGCAACCTGAAAATCACCGCTCATCTCATTGTGCTGGAAAACCGTGATATGCAACACATCTCCCACACCGATGCTGTAGTCGGTCGGGCCGTCTGCTGCAGAGACCGACCCTGCCGCCAACAGACTGATGATGACGACCAAAATATGCAGATATTTCACGATCTCAGTACTCCAGTACGGTCGACGATCTGGTCTCTTCGGCTCCCGATGCCGGACACGCCAGGGCCATCAACACGTTATAAACGGGAAAAATCAGTACCCCAGAACAAGGTCGATCATATAGACCTTGTTGAGAAATCCGTACTCGTCAAGATTGGAATCCCGGTCCTCGTGAATATAGCGGCCACGCAGGGACAAATAGTCCGTCAGCCGAAAACCGATGCCGACATCCCAGGTCAAAATGTCATCGGAACGTTTACGTCCCAGAAGAGAATCGGGAACGTCGTAGTCATTTGACTGACTCAACAGCCTCGCCTGCGCAAAGAGGCGATCCATCTGCAGATCGTAGAGGAGCCGTCCGACAGTCGCCGTATAGTAAGAATTCTGATCGTAATTCGAAGCGTAGGGCCTGTTGACAAGGTCAAGGCGCAGGCGAGATCCATGGGCCATCTCCCAGGTCAGGCTGCCCTCCGCGATGAACCCGCTGAAATCATCGAAACCAGGGTACAGCGATGCTTCGGCATCATAATCAGTCTTCAGAAAACCCATCCTGAATCTGGTCGACAGGACCTCGTTGAGGCTTCCCTTGAAGCCCAGGGTCAAATCGTTTGATGAGTACGACCTGAACTGGTTTGACGCTCCATCCGGCGAATAATCCGTGTAGCCGTAGGAGAGGTCCATGACCATCGTCGGCGAGAGCTGGTGCAGCCACCCAAAGGTCCCATTCCACTGATCGTAGTCAAACCAGGAGTTCGTATAGGGTTGTGGCTGACCATGCCAGGAAACCGTTGAAAGATCGGCCCCGATCCTCAAGCCGTCCCGCTCACTGACCCAGTAATCACCGTTGATCTTGAAATTATGTTTGGTGAAAGTCCGCCCACTGAAGAGCAATTCGTTACCGGGATCGACCTCGTTCACAGCCACGTCGCCATCGACCATGCGATAGCCCGCATCAAGCAGGAAACCACTGGCAAACTCGAAGTTACCGGTGATCTCGACGTAATGATCCCAGCTGTTAAAGAGGGTCCTGTTCTTGGAATCTCGGTACTGGGGTGTATAGGAAATCCGGATGAAGGACTCCCGGACCGGCAGTTCAAAGAGCAAGCGAAGCCGTGCAACGTAGATGTCGTCCTCAACTTCGCTGGCCGCACTTTGAAAGAGATTCGAGTGATGTTCCCAGCTGAGCTGCACGCCGGGACTGAAGAGGAAGGGCCCAACCGGGATGGCGTCGTTCCCGCTTTCAGATACCGTCTGCCCGCCTCCGCTGCGATAGGAACTCTCGGTAAATCCCTGCGCCTCCAGCTGAAAACTCAAAGCCGTTACAAAAATCAGAAAAATAATCGCGAGCTTTGTTTTCATCTATCTCTCTCCCTTACGTCCTCCAGCCAAGCATAAACCATAATCCGAAATGCCGCAAGTTCTTTAATTCTCAATCGCATCTTCCGGATTCCAGTCCTCCACAGGCACTGCGACACCCAGATTCCTGTCCGAGTCAATCGGCGCGACCCAGATATCGATATCGGGCTCCTGAGGGCGAAGTCTCGAATAGCTCATGAAAGCCCACTTCCCGTCGGCGGTCGGCGCCACCCCCGAGATCGGGACCCGAAAAGGTGTCGCCGGAGCGACCTTGTGCACCATATTTGACCAGAAAGCCATCTGTCGGTCTCCCCGACAGAAGTAGAGCTCGTTCCTGGGGCCGATCCTGGCGCCCCATTCGCTTCCTGCCGAGTTAATCCTCGGTTCAAGCGGCATCGCAGTCTGGTGCTCGGGAGGATCAATGAGAAACAGATCCGATGCCGACCCCGTCAGTCGCGTGCTCGAAAAGACGATTTTCTCGCTTGATTTCGCGAGAAAGACAGCGTCAAATGCGTCTCCCTCCTCCGACCCAGTGATCGGTACGGGCTGCCCCCATCCGTCCTTCTCCTTTTGGGCACGCCCGACCCAGGGCATCCCCTCAGCTCCCGGGACCACGCTGACCAGACACGAGCTTTCGGATGGATCAACCCAGCTGATTCGAAGTTGTGGGACCCCTTCGAGACCTTTGAATACCTGGAGGATCGGCTTGGACCAGCCCTCCTTGGTCCACTCAGTTCTGTACGTTCTCTCAAGGGCGAAATCAGCTCCCTCTCCAGGCATCAACCCGTCCCGCCGTGCGCCCAGCCACACGCCCTTCTCATTCCCTTGACGCAATCTGGCCGAGAAGTAAAGAATTCTTCCACCGTCAAGCGGAACCGGGGCGTGCTCGATTCCGTCACTATTGATCATGGCCGGATCCTCACGGACTTCCGTCTTCGCACCATCCAGTCGCGGAAGTCGCCACAAACGGTAGGTCTCAAAATCACAGAGAAGATCCGCACTCACCAGGATCGTTTTCTCGCCAACCATTCGAGTCGTCCCCATCACGGGTATCCCCACAAGCTCGCTCCCTGCGGAGAAATCATCGAGTGTCGCGGGCATCCCAGATTTGAGTACCACGGTACTTGGGGCGACGAGCAGCTCGGCAACAATACCGCTGTTTCCATCCGGCTTCCCCTTCCCTTCCGCCTCAGCGGCCTTCTGTACCATCCGAGGACTGCCGACCTGGAGCTTCACGGTGAAGGAGCCCGGATTATCGGGGAGTTCCTCCGAGCTGATGAGATGCCCGAAAACTTCCGTGTCCGGCTGAACGGTCGGGCGAGCCGGATTGAGAAAATCACAGGCCCCAATCACGAAACAGAGTGAAACGAAACAGATGCTTTGAATTTTCATAGAATGACCTTTCTACCTGAAACTAACCGTTCCGGCGGACAATATCGAGATCTCAATGCTGAGGGCGAGCGGAGGCCTGCCGAGAGGCAGCTTTGGCCTTGGGGCGTAGCACAAAGCGCAGGAGATTGGAACAGATCGGCACTGAGAATCGCTCATCGTGACTTCTACATCAATATCCCGGCAATCGTTGCCGTCGTCCAGGATGCCAGCGCTCCGCCCAGCATCGCCTTGAGGCCCAGCCTCGCGAGATCGCGTCGACGGCCGGGCGCCACTGCTGAAATGCCTCCGATCTGAATACCGATCGACGAAAAATTCGCGAAACCGCAGAGCGCGTAGGTTGAGATCGCGATCGATCGAGGACTGAGAAGACCCTGCTTGATGTAGGTTCCCAGGGTACCGTAGGCAACGAATTCATTGAGAGACAGCTTGATTCCGAGCAGATTGCCGACTCTCGACGCCTCCGCCCAGGGAACACCCATCAGAAATGCCAGGGGCTTCAACAGGGTCCCAAAGAGCGTCTGGAGGGAACCCGGAAACAAACCGACAAACTCCCCCGTAACCGGAGACATCCCGCCCGATCCATACGAGACCCTGGTTCCAAGCGCTGGTAGAATTCTCCCCAGGCTCCCGTGAAACATCCCGTCCAGCGCCGGCAGCATCCTGCCGTCAACGAGTGAATCCGCGAAATTAAGCCCCACATCAATCACTGCGATCAGGGCGATGAAACCAACGAGCATCGCTCCCACATTGAGCGCCAGCTGAAAACCATCGGAAATTCCGTTTGTCGCTGCTTCAATAACGTTTGAGGCCGTCTCAATCTCCGGGAGACCCACATCTCCTGCGGTCACCGAATGTTCCGTCTCCGGATAGATAATCTTACCCAAAACCAGAGCAGCCGGCGCCGACATGACCGAGGCCGCGATGAGATGACCTGCCGGGATCCCCATTCCGATATAACCCGCCAATACTCCGCCGGCGATCGTGGCGAATCCACCAACCATGATCGTCAGAAGCTCCGATGGCGTCATCTCTTCGAGGAAAGGCTTGATCAGGAGGGGCGCCTCCGTCTGCCCGACAAAGATATTCGCCGAACAGGACAGGGTTTCCGCGCCTGAAGTCCCTACGGTCCAGCGCATAAAGCGGGCCATGGCCTCAATGACCTTCTGCATGATGCCGAGGTAGTACAGGACACCCATGAATCCTCCGAAAAAGATAATCGTCGGAAGAACCTTGAAGGCGAACTGAAAGCCGAATCCGGGCCAGGGCGAGTTTGAGCCCGGGAAGAAATAGTCCGGGTTTGCCAGATTTCCGAAGAGGAAGCGGGCGCCATAATCCGAAAGACTCAGGAAAGCCGAGACTTTCTCCGAGAAAACAGCAAAAATAACCTGCCCGGTGTGACCGCCGTCGACCAGCCACGTAACTCCAAATCCAAGAAAGGCGATGGCCAGGTATGACCGACTTGCAGCCCCAAGGCGAAGAAAACCGCCGAAAAAAGCGCCGATGCTCACAAGACCGACGATCCAGAGCAGAAGACCCGGGAAAGCCCAGCCGACTCCCGCCGCGATGATAGCCGAAGAAGCCAACACTCCGGCCGCCATTTCCTTTCGTCCTCGCAGAGGGCCGTCGCCACGAAGCAGAATGAAAGCCCCGAGAAGAAAGGCAAAAACACCCATTCCGAGGAAACTCCACCAGTCCTGGCGAAGAATGATCACCGCAAAGAGAAATTGCAGAGCCAATCCCCACCCGATGGTCCTCCAGGGAATTCTGTCGCGGTGATAACTCATCAGCCAACCGATCACAAGCAGAACCAGGAGGCCGATCAGACTGATAAACTCCATGCTGACCCCTTTCGCGACCCGGTCCCCGGTCTGTTTTCAAACTCAGATTCCAATGATGGCCCGAAAATAACAGACGAGGCGAGACGGCCTGATGGATTATCGCATGAAACGCATCCGAGTGTTATAGAAAGCCCTGAGTTCACATTTGCGCAGTGGAGATGGCCAGATCTCCCAGAATCGCACAACCAGGCTCGGGAAAGTACTTTCTGCCTTCCGTCGACATCACGGAGGCTTCTCAGATAGAGTAACCCAGCCCCGGGGGGAATCGGGCTATCCTCCAATTTCCGTAAGACGTTCCTCGAGGAGCAGGACCCGTTCCTCCAACTCCCGGAGACGTTCGGAAAGACCCTTCTCGGGAATCTCCATCGACACAGACTCAAAGCTCATGACGGGCACTTCGGGCGCCCCTCCTGCCAGATGCGTCCAACGAGCCTCTTTCTGGCCCGGCTGCCGTCCCAGATGCACCACAAGAGCCTCCTCCTCCGTTGCCAGCCTCCTCAGAAGCTCTTCAACCTCGGCGGAAGTCCTGAAGGGATGCATCCGTTCGGTCCGGGCCCGAATCTCACCAGCCGTCTGAGCGCCTCTCAGCAGCAAAACCGTCATCACCGCCTTTGCCGGCCCGTCCAGAGCCCATTTTCGATCAGCAACATGGCGGTAACGCTCCACCCTCGCGCCCTCGACCGGCCAGACGAAGACCTCCGCCCTGAGACGCTCGATGGCCGCTCGGACATCCTGAACTTCCAGCTTCATGACGGGGTTTCGGTTTGATTTCTGATTGCAGGCCGCCACCAGAGAATTCAGACTCAGCGGATAGGCGTCAGGTGTCGTCTGTTCCTTTTCCATCAGAGACCCGAGAACACGGATCTCAACTGGATCCAGATTCCTCGCCAGTTTCATGTTCCTGCCTCCTCTCCATCCGTCCCATCCCCGAAACACACTCCAAGGTCCCGAGCCGTCAGCATCGTATCCGAGTCCAGCGGAACATTCTTCATCCGACTGACGGCCTCGGCAAGTTCCACGGTCTTGACGCGGGGAGGGTCCAGGGCGACCATGACATTGAAAATACCGGCTTCGATCGTTCGTACCGCGGCAGCCCCGAAACGAAGTGCCGTCAGCCTGTCAAAAGTCGTCGGGCGTCCCCCTCTCTGGAGATGACCCAGGCGAACGACCCGGGACTCCTTTCCGGTCCTCTCTTCGATAGCCGCGGCCACCTGCTCCGCAATTCCCCCGAGGCGAACTTCCTGCCCCACCGCTTTTCCACTGACCACCATCTCCCCACCAACCGGGTGGGCGCCCTCCGCCACGACTGCAATCGTGAAATGCCTTCCCCGTGCCTCCCGATCAAGGACCTTGTCGCAGACGATATCGATATCAAAAGGAATCTCCGGGATCAAAATCACATCCGCGGTCGATGCGACCCCTGAATGTAATGCAATCCAGCCGGCATACCTGCCCATGACCTCGACGACCATCACACGCTCGTGAGCCTCGGCGGTTGAATGCAGGCGATCGAGAGCGTCGGTCGCCACCGTCACGGCCGTATCAAAACCGAAGGTGATCACCGTCCCCGACAGATCGTTATCGATGGTCTTCGGGACGCCGACCACGGGTAGACCCTTCTCGGCCAGCCCGTGGGCAATCCTCATCGAACCGTCCCCGCCAATGGCCACCAGGGCATCAATCCGCATTCGTCGGAAGGTTTCTACAAGCTCATCTGATCGATCAACCAGACTGATGGCGCCGTCCGCACATCGCATCGGGTATTCGAATGGGTTTCCCCTGTTGGTCGTTCCGAGGATCGTTCCACCGATATGGGTAATGCCGCGAACGCTGTCCCGGTCCAGGGGTATCAGCTTCGAGGTATCAAAAAGACCTTCATAGCCCTTGCGAATGCCGATGACCTCCCAGTTCCTCTGGAGTGCTGAGAGAACCACCGAACGAATCACGGCATTGAGTCCGGGAGCGTCTCCGCCTCCGGTTGTGATCGCGATCCTGCGAATCCGTCCCATCTCCACCTCCCGCCTTGATAGCGAACATCATCAAACTCGTGGGCCAATGGATCAAGCCGATCAGTCCTCCAGAAAACGCGAGGAGAATGGTACAAGGGATCCGGCCCTCCGTCCAAGCTCCCCAACCCGGATCTCGAGTTCATCAAGACCTTGTCCATAGTACCCTAGGTCTAAGATGGCTGATCAGGGAGACGCCCGTTATTTTGAGATCGCCCGCCTGGTGAAGGAGGCTCGGGAGGGGGCCGATGCAAGTTTCAGGAAACTCCTGGAGCTTCATCGGAAGGCCATTATCTCCACCCTCTTCGCCTGCGGCATTCGATGCCGCGACACCGCGGAGGATCTCGCACAGGACACCGCCCTGAAAGCATGGACCCAGCTCGACCGACTCTCAGACCCCCGCTCCTTCCCGGCGTGGATCAGGCGTATCGCAGCCAACACCGCTCGTGATCATCTCCGCCGCCTGGCTGTGAGAAAAGAAGACGCTCTGGAGCAGGCGCTCGATCTGGAATCCGGCTCCGATCCCGAAGAGCTGGCAAATCGGTCCTCCGAAATCCGGATGATGCTTCTGGCCCTCTCCGGAGAAGATGAAGAGATATTGTCCCTGCTTCGGGCCCGGGCTGAGGGTATTCCGATTGCCGAAATGGCGCGGGAAGCGGGAATTGCTGAAGCAGCGATGAAGATGCGCCTCATGCGGGTCCGCAAACGCCTGAGAAAACGCCTCAAAGATCTCAGAGAAGCGGGATATTCAGGTAATCAAGACCGTTGAGAGCGCGAATTCGTCATTCCTCCATCAGCTCAACCAGCCTCTTGCGGATGGCCGATTCAAGTCAGGGATCGGCCCGTTACCTTCTTCGTGCTCGCCCGTCCTAGAGTTTGTATGAAGACGAAGATCTGCCCCCGCCACCACGATGTGACCCAAAAGCTGATGCTTGGTCTGCTGGATGATCGCGAGGCGATGGAGGCGGAGAAGTTTCTCAGCCAATGTCCCCAGTGCGCCGTCGAGTACGAGAAGATCTGCAACAGTGAGGATTATCAAGTCGTATCCCTTGGGGTTGCAGATGGGCTGGCGGGCGTCATTCTTCCCTCTCGGCGGAAGAATCGGCGCTGGGTCGGCCTGAGCGCCATGGCCGCAGCGGCCACCCTGATGCTGGTCGGTGGTCTTCATTGGGCAAGGCTCCAGTCTCAAAGCGCCACAGCGGTTTCTCCGCGACCCAAGACCATTGCGCGCATCGACTTCGAGAAATCCTCAGCCAGACTTCCCGACGGTCTGAAGATCCACATCAGTGATCCGAAAATCAAAGCACAGGTCCGGAAACCAAAGCAGAATCAGGAGGATCTCGTCTTTTCCAATGGCGCCGAGGATGGCAGCCTCAAGGGCTGGACGATGCACACCTGATTCCAAACACTCGGTCCTTCTGAAGACTCCAAACTCAGGATTCGTCCAATCTCGCTGAGACAATTCGGGATACGCCGGGTTCTTCCATCGTCACACCGTAGAGCAGATCCGAGCGCTGCATTGTGCGCCGGTTATGCGTAATCAGCACAAACTGGGTATGCGTGGTCATCGAGCGCACCAGCTCACCGAGACGTTCGACATTCGCGTCGTCTAAAGGCGCATCCACCTCGTCCAGAATACAGAAGGGCGAGGGCTTGATTCTAAACAAGGAGATCAGCAGGGCGAGAGCGGTCAGGGCCTTCTCCCCTCCGGAAAGCAGCTGGACCGACTGGTTCTTCTTACCGGGCGGCTGGGCGATGATATCGACACCGCTTTCCAGCGGCTGATCTTCGTCCACGAGATCGAGACTGGCCCGTCCTCCTCCGAAGAGGTAGCTGAAGGTCTCACCGAAGACGGTATTGACCTCCTCGAAGGTCGAGAGGAAGCGCTCCCGGCAGGTGGCATCAATTTCGGCAATCGTATTCTCTAGACTGGAAAGCGCCTCTCGGAGGTCCTTTCTCTGAGTCGAGAGAAAATCCCGCCTTTCCGACAATTCTTTGAGTTCCTCCAAAGCAAGGAGATTCACAGGGCCCATCGATTCGACCTTTGAACGGATGGCCTCCGCCTCCCGCCGCAGTTCCTCATGATTTCCGCCCTCTTCCTCTGAATCGGGCAGGGTCTGCAACGCCCGGCCCAGCTCACTCATGCAGGCATCTTCAAGACGCTGCCAGCGGCTGAGGGCCTCGGCTTGCTCCAACTCCACCTGGTGAAGCTGCTCGCGCAGAGTTTCGTGGGTCGCCCTCCTCTGCCGAAGCTCCACGCCCATGCCTTCCACCCGGTTGACGGTGCTTCGCATTTCCTCTGCGACCTTCTTCTCTTCCTGGCGGGCCGCACTGAGACGAGCCTGTTCCTCCACAAGACGTGTTCTCGACCTGACGATCTCCCCGCGTGTCTTCTCCAGTTCCTCCTCGAGTTCCCTTCGCTGTTTGGCCAGGCTCTCCAGTCGGCCTTCGAGGAAGATTCTCTGCTTGCGGAGAGCTTCCGCCTCTCGTTCAGCCGTCTCTTTTCGCTGGGCCGCCAGTCGTTCCTCCGCCATGAAGCGGTCGACCCTCCGGAGGGAATCGTTGAGTTCATCCCGGATCATCTCCAGGGCGCTGGTGGAATCTTCCACCGTAGACTCCAAACTCGCAGTCCGCGCTTCGGCACCCTCCACCTCAGTGCTCAACGCGGCAATTTTCTCTGCGATTTCCGTCAACCTCAGCTTCTGTCGTTCACCCTCACGCTGCAGGCCCTCATCTTCACGGTGCAGGCGTTCCTTCTCCTGTTTCAAACTTGTTTCGACAGCCAGGGTACGGGCGCGTTCCTGTTCCGCCTCCAGGCAACGTCGATCCAGTCTCACCAGGCTGTCTTCGATCCCGGCCAGTTCTTCCATCGTCCCTTTGTATTCGCCGCCGCTATCCTCGGCCCGGCCCTCCAACTCCCCGATCTTCCTCAGCAGCTGAGTTCTCTCCTGCTTGAGGGCCAGGGAGCCTCGCAGTTTCGAGGCCTCCGGGGCAAGATCGGCAAGTGGGCCGCTCCACACCCGCTTCATCGAATCGACAACCCTGATGTCCGGCCTGCCTGCGGCCACCCGCCGCGCCTCTTCGGGCTCCTCACAGTAGTAGGCCGGCGGCATGGCCCGTATCAGCCAGCCGGGTGATTCCTCACCAAGTCCGGCCTTCTCTTTCAGGCGCTCCAGACCCTCCAATGTGGACCATTGCTCGCCCTCCGGACCCGCGTCCGTCAGGAGAAGCTCGAGGTGATCCTCTAAGGAATCCAATAGCTCGAGAGTCTCCCCGTCAACCAGAGTTCCGTCCAGTACCGGCAATTCCAGGCGGTCCGACCAGACGCGGTCCAGAATCTCCACCCACTCTGGAGAGGGATTGAGATAGTCTGCCAGGCGTCCCAGAAACACACTCTCAGGAAGGAGCTTTGAGATTTTCTCGATTTCCGCATTGAAGCGACTCAACTCCCGCTCGACTCCTGTCAGACGGTGTCGGTTTTCCCAAGCCTCGTCCGAGAATTTCTCCGTCTTCTCCTTGAGAACCTGGGCCAGCGTCCTCAGGCTATTCCGCCGGGTCCTCAGCTCCGATCTCTGCTCATCCAGCGCCCCGGCCAGGCGGCAGGCCTCCGAGCTTTCGGCGAGCGCCTTCTGATGTCTTGTTTCGATCTCCTTCTGCCGCTCGGCCAGCCGGCTCTTCTCGGCCTCGAGTTGTGTCGAGGAATAGCTCACTCGGTCCTGTTCCCGTTCCAGTTCGGTCAGGCGATTCCGACTCGTCGTCAGACTTGAGATGCTCCTCAGAAGGTCCTTTCTCAACCGGGAAGTCTCGGTTTCCTTTGCCTCGAAACGCTTCCGGATTTCAGCAGAGCCCTCCCGGGCCTCCCCTGTCGCCGCCGCAGCCTTCTCAAGTACTTTCAGACTCTCCTCAAGTTCTCGATTGATTTCACCACCGGTGTCGGAGAGTTTTCTCAGCTGCTCGCGCACATCGGCTTCGTCCGCTTCCGCATGGCTGATCGAGTCGCCGAGGTTCTCCAGGAGATCCTCCGAACGGTTGAGGAAGGCTTCCAGCCCTTCTGAAGAGGCATCAAGACGTGAGATCTCGGCCCGTGTTTCCTCCAGACGCTCCCTGGTCTCTTCGCGCTCCTTCTGAGCGCTCACCAGATCCGCCTCGGCGCCACCAAGTGCCGAGGCCGCCGCGGCCACCTCGTTGAGGGTTTGAGCTCTCTTCCGAGTGATCTTTTCCTTGAGGACCGAAAGTTCCCCGGCTTCCATTCGGAAGACCCGCTCCAGTTTCTCAGCCAGCTCCTCCTGCATATTCTGGAATTTCTCGGCCTGCCGGGCCTGGCGCTTGAGTTGTCTGAGGGACCGTTCAACCTCATCCAAAACGTCATTGATCCTCAGGAGGTTCTGCCGCGTCCGAACCAGCTTGAGCTCAGCCTCGTGTTTCCGGGCCTTGTAGCGGGTCAGACCGGCGGCCTCCTCGAGCAGTGCTCTCCGATCCGTCGGCCGGGCGGACAGAACCTGCCCGATCCTCCCCTGCTCGATGATGGAATAGGCTCGAGTCCCCAACCCGACCGAGGCCAGTTCATCGACGACGTCCTTGAGGCGCACTGCCTTGCCGTTCATCCGGTACTCGGAAGGTCCGCTCCGCAGAACCTTCCTCTTGATCGCGATCCTCCCACCGTGATCCGCCCACCGCCCGTCACCCGAGCGCAGGACGACCTCGACCTCGGCCGAACCCGCGGGCCGCCTTCCGGTTGAGCCGCTGAAGACCACGTCACCCATGTTTTTCAGGCGAAGAATCGACGGGCTCTGTTCTCCCAGAACCCAGAGCATTGCGTCGACAATATTGGACTTCCCGCTGCCGTTGGGGCCGAGGATCGCGCTCACCGCTCCCGGGAAGTTCAGTTGAACCTCGTCCGGGAAGGACTTGAAGCCTTCAAGCTTCAGCGACTCGAGACGCACCGATCCCATCGGCTGAGGAAGGTAGCAGAAACCGGGCCGCGACGGTAGAGACAATTCATCATGTCGAGGTGCAGGGAACTCAAATATTAGAGTCGAATCGACTCCGCGAGGGTCCGTGCGGCCTCCTCCATACAGGCGAAGAGCGAGCCGTCCGGGGAGATTCGAAGGCGATAGAAAACGTTGGCGCCACGCTTGTCAGAGGCGACAATTCCCGCGTTCCGCAGCACCGAAAGATGTTTGGAAATCGTCGACATATCCGCGTCGATCATCTCATTGATACTGCAGACGCAGAGTTCCCCGCCGCTGAGCTGATCGACGATGAACAGACGGGTCGGGTGCGCCAGGGCCTTGAAGACCCGTGCCCGGATTTCATAACGCGCCCTGTTGGAGGCATCGAGGCGTGGAAGAGCTGCATCTTTCATTTGGCCATTAAGCCAATACCTGTCGGTCTTGTCAACTCCTGCCGGGTGACATCGGTTGCAATTCTCTCGAGCATGGCGGACCGAAGGTCTCGCGCATCGAGGTTGTTGCGCTGTACCTTGGTTGTCTCGGGTCCGTCATGGAGCGCGGACTTTAGTCCGCATTCTCGAAACTGTTGATGCAAACGATGTTACATTGATGCGGACTGAAGTCCGCGCTCCCAAAGCTCAGTGACTTCTTTGTGTTCGGCACGTGATTCTTGGGGTGAAGTACCTTTTGACCCAGCCATATCCTATTGTAAACCAATAATTTGTAGGCAGCGCAACAAGCTCGCATCGAGAGTATCTTTCCGACACACGCTGAAACTGCTATGGTTGAAACACTGGAGGACGATCATGGCGGGCAATCTCGAAAGCCATCCCCGAATCCGGAGTCTTTGTCGTACAATGTCGGCTCTGATTCTGCTTTCCATCTCTCACCAGCTTCCGGCTCAGGATTGTCCAGGAATTGAGGGTCTGACCAGAGTCGAAGCTGCAGGAGGTGTTCGGGCCTGCCTGGGAGACGGCAATGAGCTGTACCTTGCCGACACTTCCGTCGGGCTCAGCACCTGGAAGCTGGATTCCTCAGGCATGCTCAAACAGGGGGAGTGGTTGAGAAGGGAAAGAAGGTCTTCGTACTGGTACGGGTCGGAAGGCGTACGAATCTGGAAACACTCGGAGGGCTATCTCCTCGTCAGCAAGACGGACCAATCCTGTGTCAACGCTTTTGACATCCGGGACCCACAACATCCGCTCAAAATCTGGTCCTGCTCGGATCTACCCTGGGTACCCTCCCTGGTCCGGGGAATCGACTACAGGGACTCGACACTGATTCTCGGTGGGTCAAATATCAGCCTCTATGATCTCAGCGATATCCTCCATCCCCGGCTCATTTCGACATCCGGTCTAGGATTCCGTGTCGGCCTGAGTTCAGGAGACATCGTGACGATAGATTCTTTACCTTTAGGCACAGGCGATCTCCAGGTCTATCACCTGGATTCCGACCAGAACATGGAGGCTATCGCATCCTGGGAGGATACAAACTTACCCAGTAAACCTTTCGTCGCATCCGGAGAAGATCTGGTCCTCCTGGCCAATGACTATTACGGCTTTGATAACACTCCTTATCGTGTTGGAATCGTTGATCTCGCAGATCCGGAGGAGCCAAGATACTATGATGTTTCGACATCTTTCCGGTGGTACGACGTCTACGACCTGATCTTCGATGGCCGCATCGCATTCGCGAGTATTATCTCGCCGGCGGGAACAAATTTCTTCCTGGAGAAGATTGACTTTAGTGATGCATCTCATCCTGTCGTCCTGGCCAGACAACAGGGGGGGGGGCGTCTGACCTTGGCCGGAGGGCGCCTGATCGTCGCCGGAAGCTACTCGGTCAGCGCCTGGGATCTCGATCTCGAATCCCATCAGGAACTCCTGAACTTCGGTGAGCCGGAAAAAATCCTCTTTGACGGGGATCTCGGCGTCATAGCCGAGGGTCATGCGGGGATCTCAACCTGGGACGCATCCGACCCGCTTCATCTCGAGAAAATCGGCGAACTCCGGATAGGGGATGGAAACTGGGTCGACGACCTCGCGATCCGGGATGGATATGCCTACCTGGCCGCGAAAGATGCAGGTTTCGTCATCGTCGACTACTCGCAGCCGAACTCACTCCGCGAGGTCGCAGACATTCCCTTCGACGGAGCTGCAGACATCGCGCTGGACAATAATCTGGCCCTCGTCGCGACTCATAACTACGGTTACTTCAACTTCGATACCATGGAGATCTTCGATATCAGCGAAGCGGGAAATCCACAGTATCTCGGATCCATTCCCGGATTCCAGGGGAGCTATTTTGCCGCGATTGCGGCTGAAGATGGATTCGCCTACCTGGCCTCGGGAAACCGCGTTCTCATCGTCGATATCTCGGATCCGGCGAATCCTCAGGAGCTGGCTGCGCCCGAGATCGGCACTGATGACGAAATTATCCCTGACCTGGATGTTTCAGATCACATGCTCGTCGTTCCCCGAATGAGGAATGGAGGCGTTCTCATCTTCGATGTCTCGAATCCGGCCCAGCCGGAACTACTGAACACGGCGCAGGTCGGATATGTCAATACTGTATACCTTGATGGTCGAATGCTCTATTTCACGAAAGGCAGTACCGCCGGCGTTGCGGATCTCTCCGATCCCACGCAGCCCGTCATTCACACCATGAAAGCTCTTCGAGGTTCCTGGGCACTCACTCCCAAAGACGGGCATATCTTCCTCGCTTCACCTCCGAGTATTGAAGTCATGAGCCTCGACTGTTCTCCTCCGACTGCCTCCTTCAACGTCGAAATCTCCGATCATCTGGTCCGCTTGATGAATACAAGCACCTCATGGTGGGATGAGATCCACTGGGACTTCGGAGACGGAAACAGTGCCGAGGATCTCCGGGATCCCGAACACTACTATGAAAGTCCCGGGCTCTATGAGGTCACGCTCGAGATTTCGGGCGAAAACGGGGACAGCACCTTCGCACAGAGCATCACAATCCAGGATACGCCGAAGCAACTCAAGCCACGCGAGGAGAGGATCGTACGATGAAAGATCTCCAGTTCATCCTCATCAGCACAGCTCTATTGCTCTCCAGCGCCATCACATCTTTCTCAGCGGCGCCGCCCGTCCTCTCTCACTGGGTTGTGGCCCCCATCAGCCACGTCGACCTTGACGAGAACTGGATCGTCGCGTCAAGGGCTGAGAATCTGATCAAGATCCCGGTCACAGACTCTTCGAACGGCGAGGAGATCCAGATGGAAAGCCCCATTGAGGATGTCCTGATCGCCGATGGCCTCGTTTATGTTCTGACGGCAAATGAGAAACTGTTCATTATCAATGTGGAGACCTCGCTTCAAGAGACTCCACTCGGACAGATTGTGCTGGGACATGCGTACCAGAAGATGGTTCTGGATCGCGACCGGCGATTATTGGATTTGATTGGAGACGGGGACTGCGGCATCCTGGACGTCTCCGACCCCGGACAGCCCGTCATCCTTCAGCATCACGAGATCTCTTCTCTGGCTCAGGACATCAAGCTCTCAGGGGACCTGGTCCTGATCGCAGACAGTAGTTATGTTGTTATTTATCAGCTTGATGACAACGAAGAACTCAGCGAAATCGGATCCTACAGACATTATGGATCAGATATTTCTGAGATGGAACCCTATCACGACGCGGTCGTGAGTTCGGCCGTCCCAGACGGTTGGGGAAAGAGAGGGCTTCGCATTGTTTCCATTGCCGACCCAACCGATCCTCAGCTTGTCGCAACCATCCCGGTCGAGGGATTTTCACTGGAAATAGAGAATGATCTCGCGATCCTCGCCGATTTTGACAGCCTGACGACGCTAGACCTCTCCGACATCGAGAACCCTCAAATTCTCGGAGATCTCCGCATCGAGGGAAGTTCATCGGAGATTGCAGCAGCAGGAACACACTGCATCCTCGGCCACGGTGGAACTCTCTCGTACCTTAATCTGAGTTTCCCGATTCGACCCTATCCCCAATGGTCCCTCCACTACCCTAGCCAGATTAACTCTATCGCTGCCGGGGGCTCAGCGCTCTATCTTGCGACAGATCTCGGCGTTGATATCCTCGACCTCAGCTCACCGGAACAGATCGCTGAGGAAGCCTCCCTTGACTTCGACTACAGTATCTCAAGAATATTGCTTGATGAGGATCTGATGCTTCTCAAACGGACTTCATACCACGAGTACATTCCCTTCGATATCTCGAATCCGGCGACTCCTGCAGAATATCCAACATGGATTTACTGGTCGAACCTGGTAGACGCTGAACTCGTCAATGGAATCCTCTACGGGGCTGCCGGTGATGAAGGTCTCTACACCTATGACCTTTCCGACCCTGAATCACCGGTCCAGATCGGGGCACTCGGGCTCTCCGAGTTTGCACATCAGATTCGTGTCGAAGGCGATCTCGCAGTTGTTCTCAGCAGGATCCCGAATTCGGAACTCAGTATCGTCGACATCTCTCATCCTTCGTCCCCCGAACTCCTGGGAGAGTTCATGCCGGGAAAACCCGTTTCCAAGATCTCGTCAGGGGGCGGTCTCGTCTTCTTTTATTACGGATGGCAGTTTTCCGTCCTCGATCCAGCAGAGGGCACGAATGCCCATGTTGTCGGCGTCGGAGGAACTTCTGGAGAAAACATCACCAATCTCAGCTGGATCGAAGGACAGCTCCACTGTACGACCTACAGCGGCAAGACCCTGATCTACAGCCTCGAGATTCCGGCTGCTCCGAGGCTGGTTGCAGTTCTCGATGGCCGCTATAGTAGTCTTCATACAGTGACTGTGGCAGGGGCGGAGTTCGAGGCCACGACGGC
>JANTFG010000020.1 GCA_024763555.1 Thermoanaerobaculales bacterium | reverse complement strand
GCCCGGGAAGCGGCCCGCCCGGGAGAATGGGTCATTCTCGCACCGGGATGTGCCTCCTATGACCAGTTCTCCGGCTATCCCGAGCGAGGGGATGTCTTTGCGGCCCTTGCCCGAACTGAGGGGGTGTCCTGATGCCGATGACCCAGCATTATGACCGCCTGCTCTTCGGCGCGACGATTATCCTGACGGCGGTCGGGCTTGCCGTGATGGGCTCGGCATCCTGGGTGCTGACGGCGGAGCGCTATCATCGCGCACCCTCCTACTTTCTGATCTGGCAGGGGGCCACCGCGCTCATCGGACTGGCCCTGATGCTCGCTGCAATGCATCTCAAACTTCATTTGATCTTTCAGCCGAAGGCGGTGACCGCCTTCCTCTGCTTGAGCTGGCTTCTCCTCGGTGCGGCCTACCTGCAGGAGCCCATCAACGCCACCCATCGCTGGCTTCGCATTGCCGGCTTCTCGATCCAGCCCTCAGCCATCGCGCGGCTGGCCACACTTCTCTTTATCGCAGTCTTCCTCGCACGAAAATCGGGCGAAGAACACCACTGGAAAGAGCTGCTCCCGGTCGGTGGTGCGGCGATGCTTTCGGTTCTTCTCATCCTTTTCGAGCCGGATCTGGGCTCCGCCCTCGTCCTTGCCGCGGCCTGCGGCGCCGTCTTTTTCGCCGCCGGAATCCCCATCCGCTACTTTGCTCCGGTGGGCGTCCTTGGAATCGGAGGTCTCGTCTGGGCCGTCCTGTCTTCTCCCTACCGGCTGGATCGGATCAAGGCCTTTATCGGCGCCGGCGCGGACCACGCCGGCTACCAGTCTCAACAGGCCCTCATCGCCATCGGCAGCGGAGGTCTTCTGGGCCGCGGCTACGGCTCGGGATTGCAGAAACTCTTCTTTCTGCCGGAACCCCACACGGATTTCGTCTTTGCCTCCACCGCGGAGGAACTCGGGCTGATCGGGATGCTCGTCCTGATCACCCTGGCAGCCGTCATCGCCTGGCGCGGTCTCCGGGTTTCACTGGCTCAGCGCCTTCCCGCCGCCGCCCTGGCCTCTTTCGGCATTACGATCGTCTTCGCCCTCCAGGCTCTCATCCACATGGGCGTCTGCCTCCGGATGCTGCCTCCGAAAGGGATCCCCTTTCCCCTTGTCAGTTACGGCAAGACCGATTTGCTGATAACCCTGCTCTCCATCGGGCTGCTGCTCAATTTCTCGAGGAAGGTCTGCTCATGACTCGGAGGATTCTGATTGCCGGAGGCGGAACCGGAGGCCACATTTTCCCGGGTCTGGCCGTGGCCGGTTTTCTGCTGGAGAATGAGGTCGAGGTCCGCTGGCTGGGCGCATCCCGTGGAATGGAATCCGAACTCGTCAGCCGCAATGGAATCGAGATTTCCCTCGTCGAGGTCGAGGGAATGCATGCGCGGGGACCGGCGGCGGCCGTCCGTGCACTGTCCCGGCTTCCGGCAGCCATCGCAACGGCCTGGAAGCTCCTCCTGAGCTGGAAACCGGAGGCGATTCTCGGGGTCGGCGGATATGCTTCCGCCTCGGGCATCACGGCCGCCGGCCTTCTGGGAATCCCATGGATCCTCCAGGAGCAGAACTCCGTTCCCGGCTGGACCAACCAGATCTTTTCACCGTGGGCTGATGCCATCTGTTGCGGCTTCCGTGACGCCCTGGACTATTTCCCCTCCCGACCCGCAATATGGACCGGGAATCCCGTCAGGAGGGAATTCTTTGAGGTTGAGGAGCTCCAGCCCGACGAGAACCCGCGAATCCTGATTCTCGGCGGCAGCCAGGGCTCCCTTTTCCTCAATCGCACCCTGCCTCGGGTCTTGAGCAGGCTCAGTGAGTCGGGCCACAGGCTCCAGGTGGTCCATCAGACCGGTTCGCGCTGGCATGAGGTTGTCCGAACTGCCTACGAGGATGTTGATCTCAAAGTCCGCCTCGAGACCTTCCTCCCCGAACCATGGAAGGCCATGGCGGAGGCCGATCTCGTGATTTCCCGTTCCGGCGCCCTGACCATCAGTGAGCTGGCGGCCGCCGGCCGAGGCGCCCTGCTCATCCCATTTGCGGCCGCTGCCGGAAACCACCAGGAATTCAACGCCCGTTCCCTCGAGAAAGCAGGCGCCGCCGTGGTCCTTCGCGAGTCCGAGGCTGAGACCGAGGTCTTTGTTCAGCGCCTTCATGATCTCCTGAGTCATCCGCAGCGCCTTTGCGACATGGGTCGGGCTGCGCGTGAGACGGCACTTCCCGATGCCGCCGCCCGGATCGGCAGGATCCTCCTGTCCCTGGGGAGCAGATGATGAGCCGGCGCCGAGCTCCTTTCTCGAATCTCCACATGGTGGGGATCGGCGGCGCCGGAATGAGCGCCCTGGCCGAAATCCTCCTGGATGATGGAATCACGCTCAGCGGCTGCGACGCCAGCCCCTCCGAGCGACTGGATGCTCTAACTCAGCGCGGCGCCCTGATCTCGATCGGCCATGATCCGGCTCATCTCGAGGGTGTTGAAGCCGTCATCACCACCCCGGCGGTCTCGGCATCGAACCCCGAACTGATCGCGGCCCACTCCCGCGGTCTGCCGATCCTCAGCCGCGCCGAGATGCTCGCGGAATCCATGGGTGATTCTGAGTTGATCGCTGTTGCCGGGAGTCACGGAAAGACCACGACATCCGCCCTGATCGCGCACCTCCTGCAGCGGGGCGGCCTTGAGCCCAGCGTCGCCCTCGGGGGAGTCCTTGCCGGACGCTCCCGCTCCGGCTGGAGAGGCCGGGGCCGGCTTGCGGTCTGCGAAGCCGATGAATATGACCGCTCCTTTCTCAAGCTCAGGCCGCTGATGGCGGTCCTGACCAATGTCGAGGCGGAGCATCTTGACTATTACGGCTCACAGGAGGCTCTTTTCGCGGCCTTTTCCGATTTCCTTGCTTCGCTCCCGCCCCGGGGGCTGATCCTCTTCTGCGGCGACGATCCCGGCGCTCGTAATCTTCAGCAAGATGCGCCGGCTGAAGCCATCAGCTACGGCTTGGGGCCGGAAAACGATTTTCGGGGCATTGATCTCGGCATCGAAGACGGATTCCGACGTTTTTCGGTCATTGATCGGGGACGGCATCTCGGCGAGGCCCGAATTCCCCTTGCAGGAAAACACAATCTGCTCAATGCCCTCGGAGCACTGGGCGCCGGACTCCGGGCAGGCCTCAGTTTTGAGACGGCTTCAGATGGACTCGAGAGCTTCCCCGGTGTTTTCCGGCGCTTTGAGGAACTGGGAGAATCCGGCGGCGTCCTCTACATCGATGACTACGCCCATCACCCGACTGAGCTCCGGGCGGTCATCGCAGCGGCCCGGGAACTCTACCCGGATCGCCGGATCCTCGCCCTCTTCCAGCCCCACCTCGCCAGCCGCACCCACTCTCTGGCCGCGGATTTCGCCGAAGCGCTGGCGGAGGCCGACCAGGCCCTGATTCTGCCGATCTTCCTCGCGCGGGAGAAGCCGATCGAGGGTCTCTCTCACAGGATTCTGCTCGACAAACTCGAAGAGCTGGGCAAGCCCGGCCGGGACGCCGAGGGCCTTGAAGCTCTTCCGAGAATCCTCAACGAAAGCTGCCGGGAGGGCGATCTCCTGCTCGCTCTCAATGCGGGCAGCCTCAGCTCATGGATGCGCGACTATCTTGCGGGGGGGCTCCAGTGACACCGACGCCCGCATTTCTCCCCGAGAGTCTCCGTCCGGTACCGAAGAAACCGCGCCGCAGACGGCGACGGAAGCCCCTGCTGCTCGGCGTAGCCCTGATCGTACTGGGGCTGATCTCCGGCGGCCTCTACCTCTGGCGGGTTGAGGAGATCCGCCTCGAGTCCTGCCCCGGCCTTCCGAGCTGCGTATCGAAGAACCTTCAGAGCTTCCGTGGTGCCTGGATTCCCACTCTTGATCTGGACAGTCTTCGTCGCCAGGTCGATTGCTGGCCGGGAATTCGGAAATGCGAGATCAGCCTTCGACTTCCGGGGGAGATTTTCATTCGTGCCGAGGCCGACACCGTCGCCGCTTCCTTCCGGACCGGGCTCAGCTGGCGGGCACTCTCCCCCCGGGGCGAGGTCGGTCGTCGGATCGAGAGGCCCTTCCCTCCCGTTCTTGATGGATTCCCGCTGCTGGCATCAGAGATGCGCAGAGGCTTGAACGCAGGTGAAACTCTGGCCCGGAAGCTTCATGGGAAAGCCCGGGCCCTTCGCTGGATCACTCCGGAAGATCTTGAAGTCAGCCTGGAGCTAGATGACAGCGCGCCCCCGGTCACACTCCGGGTGGATCCCGGCAAGGATTCAGCCGGGGAACGGGCCGTCAATTATCTCAGAAAGTTGAAAAATGTGGTTTGGGCCGACCTTCGTCAACCCGACCGCATCGTCATCAGGGAGCACTCGTGATGGATGAGACTGCAAAGATTGCCATTGACATCGGATCGTCCTCGGTGAAGGTCGTTGTCGGTGTACCCGAAGGGGAGGACCTCCTGATCCTCGGCTGTGGTCAGGCCTTCCATGAAGGCGCCCGCCGCGGTGTCATCTCCTCGCTGGAGCAGGTCGTCGGAGCGTTGAATACCGCCATCGAAGAGGCGGAGGCCATGTCCGGAAGACCGGTCGAGCGCGCCTACACGGCTCTCGGAGGAGATGTCGTCTGGGGAATGCCGACAACGGCCCGAACAGAAATTCTCAACCGTGAAGGCCGTGTGGATGGCGCCGATCTCGGTCGCGTCCTGAAACGATGCACCGAAGTCGAGGTCCCCTCCGATATCAGGCCAATGGATGTCGTACCCTGCCGCTATGCTCTGGACGGCGAGTCCGGCCTGGTCAATCCGCTCGGAATGATCGGACGGGAACTGGAGGCCCGGGCCTTTGTCCTCTACGCCAGCAGTCGACATGCGGAAATGCTAACCCACACGATCAACCAGGCCTCCGTCGAAGTGCTGGCGATGACCCACGAGGCACTGGCCGCCTCAGAGGCGGTTCTCTCCATGGATGAGAAAGAGCTGGGGTGTCTTCTCATCGACATCGGCCACGAGAGCGCCGAGTGGATGGTCTGGCATGAGAGGACCCTGCTCGGTGCCGGCACGATCGCGATCGGGGGTCGCCGCTTCACAGCCGACCTCGCTGCGGTACTGAAAACGACCTCCGAAGGCGGCGATCACATCAAACGAGTCGTCTCAGCGAATCTGGAGGATGAGGGTTTGCAGTACCAGGGAGTCGAGATCCCGGATATCAGCGGCGACGGCGTCAAAGTGATTCAGGGTTTCGAGGCCGCCCAGGTTCTCTTTGAACGCGGGCAGCAGCTTTTTACGGAAATCGCACGCGAGATCTGTCGCCTGGATCTTGAGAAACATCTGGGCGCGGGCGTCGTGCTGACGGGAGGATCGGCCGAGATTTCCGGCCTGGAACTGATCGCGGAGCGCGTTTTTGCCCAGGAAACACGGGTCGCCGGCCCCCGTGGCTTCAGCGGGGAGACGGAGCCCGTGTCCTCGCCCCAGTGGTCGGTGAGCTGCGGGCTGCTGCGGTGGGCCTCCAGGCCCGAGCAGTTCCTTTTCAACCAAGCCCCGAAGAAAACCGGGTTTATGAATCGAATCAGGAATCTCCTTGATGGAGCTTTTGATTGAGTAAACAGGAGGTGGATATGATCAGTATGGAAGAGGCAATCAACGAAACGACCGAAGAGAGAGCCCCGGTGGAGTCCGGCCCCGCCATCATTCTTGATGAGGTTCTGGAGCCGGCGAAGATCAAGGTGATCGGTGTCGGAGGCGGCGGCTGCAACTCCGTCAACCGGATGATCGAAGCCGGAGTTCAGGGCATCGAGTTCATCGGTGCGAATACCGACGCACAGGCCCTGGAGAAGTGCCTGGCGCCGATCAAGGTCCAGCTGGGCAAAGAACTCACCCGAGGTCTCGGCGCCGGAGCCAACCCGGAGATCGGGCGCAAGGCCGCCGTGGAGGCCGACAAGCTGATTTTCGATCTTCTCGAAGGCGCCGACATGGTCTTCATTACCGCCGGCATGGGCGGAGGCACCGGCACGGGCGCCGCACCGGTCATCGCCCAGATGGCCCAGGAGGTCGGGGCCTTGACTATTGCGGTGGTCACCAAGCCCTTTGCCTTCGAGATGAACCGGAGAGCGCGACAGGCCGAGGAGGGCATCGAAGCCCTCGCCGAGCACGTCGACACTCTGATCACCATCCCCAACGAGCGTCTCCTGAGCTTCATCCCCAGCAGCACATCCTTCACCGAGGCCATGGCCACGGCCGATGATGTCCTGCGCCAGGGGGTCCAGGGCATCGCCGACATCATCACCATCCCCGGCACCATCAACCGCGACTTTGCCGACGTCCGAACGGTCATGCAGAACATGGGCCATGCCATCATGGGCATCGGAGTCGGGGAAGGAGAGCACCGGGCTGCGATCGCCGCCGGGCAGGCGATCGAGTCGCCGCTGCTGCAGGAAACCTCCATCGAGGGCGCCATGGGCCTGTTGATCAACATCAGCGGGGGCACGGAAGTTACCCTCAGTGAAATCGGTGAGGCCACCAGCACCATCACCCGGAACACCGCTCCCGACGCCCAGGTTCTCTTCGGCGCCGTGATCGACCCCAGCCTTGGCGACAAGGTCCAGGTGACCGTCATTGCGACCGGATTCAAGCAGCCCCAGGAGGCCGCCGCCATTCCGGTCGATCCCGCAACCAGCACCCACACCCTGCCTTTCAAGACCGCGAAGGAGCCGGGGCAGGAAGAGAAACGACGCCAGGGGATCTTCATTCCGCAGGGGCCGAATCGAAGCTACGGCGTCAACGAGACGGATGCCGATCCCTATGAACTTCCGGCGATTCTTCGAAAACAGATGGACTGATTCGGTCGCTTGACACCTCCCGCCTCCGCCTCCTCCGAAACCACCTCGCGGGGGAGGACGGAGGCTCTTGTCACTCGACTCAAAACGGAGTATGCTGATTCTCCCCTGGTCGGAATGGACCGGTACAACAAGGCGAGGATCAAAGCGCACCTGGCATGCACGAAGACCGAAAATGGTTGGGGAGAAGCCGGGTGCGCGTTTTTTGTCGTCTGACTTCCGAAGATCGAAGTGCTTCTGAAAAAGCGACTTCTCGTCCCACGATCTCCCTCTTTCCCCCGCCCCGTGAAAGGAACCAGAGATGCCTCCGATCGACTGTCGATCGAGCTATCACCAGAATCTGACGCGGATGAGTTCGACGAGTTCGCGGACATGCTCGTGGACATATGCGGCGCGACAATCGTGCAGAAGATCAATGGCCTCGATCAGTGGTACTGGGATTTTCAGCTCGAGGGTGTAACGATCGTTCTCTACCTTGAGCATTACTTGGGCATCTGCGTCTATGTCGAAGACGGCACGCATGAGGAGCTTCTCCGGTCAACAGTGCAAGCCCTGATCGATGAAAAGGCACACAGAACCAAGCCATGCACAGGACGGCGTGACCGCCGCCCGTGATGGCCACGTTGGCCACCAGGCAAAAGAATTTGATAGTATTTCCTTGTGTTCTTCGAACTTATCGGGAATGTTGCTGAAACAGAGCTTATCGCCCAGGGGAAGTCTATTCGTGAACTCCCGCGACTCGTGAAACTCTATGGCAAGGCCAGATGGAAAAAGATGAAGGGCAATTGCGATATTCGGTTCAAGAGTGGATCCGTAGTGAAAGCGGAGTTACATTGGTATGAGGCGCACGGGGTCGGCCGCAAGGAGATCAAGATAAAGCGCCTGCTGGATTGAAGGATATGATGATACAAGAAGGAAGCGCCTATTTACTCTGCGTCGAAAACAGCGGTTATGAGACTGCCCTGGAGAAGCGGAAAGTCTATCTGCGAGTGCCGGATTCAGTTGGCTTCGATGAAAATCTTGTTCGAGTTATCGATGAATCCGGAGAGAGCTATCTTTATCCGGCAGAGTATTTTGTGGCGCTCACAATTCCCCCTGCAGCTGTCTCGGCTTTCGAAGATCTTCAAGCCTGACCGTGGTTGGCCAACGAACAAGGATAGATCGTGAGAGCGAAGCGATCCGCGATCTTATCCAGTGGTTGAACGAGCCCGGGCGGTCTGATTTGGGCCTGGATGTCGAGCAAATAACTTCCGTGGATCCCTGTCCTGACTCATGACCAATGCGCTCATACTCCTTGCCTGGCGCCCGCCTACCAACTATAATTTCCTGTGAAATGAAAGGTGCGGAAACTCAAGCATGAAAAGCATTTATAGCCTAAGCGCGCGAATCATGCATTAGGCTGGCACCAACTCCCGCCTGAGTGTTAGAATAGACTCCAGGAGAATACCCATGACTACGTACACCGCCATCATTGAACGTTGCCCAGAAACAGAACTGTACGTGGGCTACGTCCCCGGATTTCCTGGGGCACACTCGCAGGGCGCGACACTCGACGAACTCAACACAAACCTCCTTGAGGTGTTGGAGCTCCTGCTCGAGGATGGGCCGCCCGAGCTTGAAGGGGAGTTTATCGGCACGCAGCTGCTCATGGTCAGTTGAGATGCCGAGGCTTCCGGTCCTCAAACCACAAGAGGTATTGCGAATACTAGAGAACCTTGGATTTGTCGAGGTTCGACAGCGAGGTTCGCACAAACGATTCCGCCACGAAGATGGCCGAACGACAACTGTCCCATTTCACAAAGGTAGGGACATCTCACCCATCTTGCTCCGACAGATCGCCTCGGACATCGGAATGACCCCTCATGAACTCCTCGAACACAGATAGCGTCACGCCTAACGAACAAGGACAAATCGTGAGAGCGAAGCGAGCCGCGATCTTATCCAGTTGTTGAAGGAGCCCGGGCGGTCTTCCTGGGGTCTGGATGCATAGAAAATAACTGCCGTGGACCCCTGTCCTGACTCATGATCAATGCGCTCATGCTCAACACCTTGCCTCACGCCCGCATGCCAACATAATTTTGTGCGAAATGAAAGGTGCGGAAACCCAAGAATGAAGAGTATTTATAGCCTAAGCGTGCGAATCATACCTCAGGCCGACACTGTGGATGACCATCTTCGCTACCGCCACTTCACTGTGTTCACCGGACTGCAACCCATCCATGCCTGATCACCTCATTCCGCCTGAAGTTGCACCCTACCTCGGACTTGCGTGGGTCCTGTTCATCGTAATTCTGTCGGCGATTTATCGAACCAACAAAGGCAAACCCGTTCTCTTCTGGTCCGTGCCTGACGCAGACTTCATTGTTCACTTCGCCTCGGGTCACGCTGGGCGCAGCTGGTTTCTTGGTCTTGGCGGCGCGAGCAATTGCCTGGTTGTAGCTGTTGCTCACGGTCGGTTTATCGTACGTCCGTGGTTTCCTTTCAATCTCATGTTTCTCCCGGAGATCTTCGGGATCGAATGTGACGTCCCGTTGGAGTGGGTGACATCAGTCGACTGCTCGAACTCTCGCTTCTCGGTCCGTCGGATTGTCATCGAATTCCACGACGACCTCCTGCAGCCCCACGCGATCAGCCTCAGGTTGAGGGACCCGGAGCGTTTGCTTGAGTTCCTGCCGGCAGCTAAATCCCAAGGGTAGATTCGGTTTGGTGGCGCAGCACCCATCAGATCTCATACTCTGGAACCGTCGCAAAACTAATAATCTAAGCACCCTTAACATGTTTAATAACAAGCGATTAGACGGGCCTAATAAAACCATGCAGTCGGACCGAAATCTATTGGAATGCAGTTTGCGCGGCGCAAATGCCCTTCGAATTTTTCGCTTCGCGAAAACCGGTTACGGCCGCAGGGCGGGAAAGACGAGATCCACGTGGCCGGCACCTTTCTCGGTGTTATACTTGATCGGCTTGGAGGGAGAATCGTGCAATGGCTTTGCTCTATGATCTGATTTCAGGAAGCCAGCGGCGACCGGCTGTGGGGCGCACGACGAGAGTGATGTTCGTGATCGTTTTCCTGCTTGCAACAACCACAAGCACCGAAGCGAGCCGTCCGTTGATGCCGATAGAACAATCAGAGTGGTCTCAGGTTGTCGGAAACAACTCTGCTGTCAGCGGTGGCTTTGGAAACCTGGATAACTGGCCGATCCGTCATTTGGTAGCGCACAACGGGCAGCTCTTCGCCGTCACGTATAACGGGCAGAACTGGCTCGAGATTTGGAAATCCCGAACCGGGCTCGATTGGACCCGTGTCCACAGCGGCGGTCTTGGTGCGGAGTTTTTCATATTTCACGATCTTGTCAGTTTCAAAGGCTTTTTGTACGCGGCGTCGTCCAGAAATCCGGGTTGCCTGTGGCGGTCGAGCGATGGAGCAGACTGGGCGCCGGTGGAAGGCCCGTGCGCCGACCCGGATTCGTTAAACGAGGGAGTCTGGAGGTTTGGCGTCTTTGGCGATGAGCTTTTCGCAGGAACTCAAAACCGATTTGCCGGCTGCGAGATCTGGCACACTTCAGACGGCGAATCCTGGGAGCCGGTCATGACCGGTGGTTTTAAGGAGAGCGCCTCGTGCATTGCCGCGTTTGAGGTTTTTCACGGGCAATTGTATGCATCGACCGATGCTTACGGTGGCTGTGATCTTTGGCGAAGCTCCGATGGTTCGGCGTGGATCCAGGTCCTGGACGGCTGCTTTCCGACCTACGACCACATTAACGAACTTGAGGTGTTTGAGGACACACTTTACGCAGGCGCGTCATTTGACGGCTTGGGGGGTTTTAGCCTCTGGTCCTCCAGCGACGGAATCAATTGGACCTTTCGACCTGCTTCAGTAGCCTTAGATCTCGTGCAGGCCACAGATGATCGACTGTTTTCGTCGACCCTCGTATCCCCATTTGAGGTTTTGGTTTCGTCCGACGGTTGTGAGTGGGGCCCCGATAACGAGGCCGGGTTCGGAAACCCTAATAATTACGGAAACTCCAGCTTCGGCGTTTTTGACGGTTATCTCTATGTTGCCACCAAGAACTCGACCGAAGGAAGCGAAGTCTGGCGCACGTTTCTGGGCCTTTTCGCCGATGGTTTCGAATCGGGCACCTTCTCAGCCTGGAGCTATGCGGGTCCTTGAGCTGAGCTGATTCGGCGGGTGTGGAACGTAGAGCCGCTGAGGAAGTCAAACCGCCTAGGGACGTTCTCCAGGCCTTCTGAAGAAGTTTGAAGAAGGTGGAGCACAGGGCAGCTCTGTAATGGTTGAGGCTCAAGTCATCCAGAAGGGGACTCTGGTCCAGGCGCCGATTCAGGATGTGTGGGATTGCTGGAAGGAGCAGGAAGATGGGATCGAATCCGGATTTTGTGCAATTCGTCGTGGATCAGCTCGCAGACGTGGGGGACATCTCCTATCGGAAGATGTTCGGCGAATATGCGCTGTACTCTGAAGGCAAGGTGGTCGCGCTCATCTGCGACGACAAGCTCTTCGTCAAGCCGACGGATGCCGGCCGGGACTTCATCGGCGATGTGGTCGAGGCCCCGGCCTATCCGGGTGCGAAGGACTCCTTTCTCATCGAGGAGCAGCTCGATGACAGGGACTGGCTGGGCCGCCTCATCCGGATCACGACCGAGGCGCTTCCCCAGCCGAAACCAAAGAAGAAGCGGAGGAAGCAGACATGAGAGAGGGCGACTGGAAGCCCGCGGATATTGTCCGCATGGACCCTGGATCGGACGCTCTGACACACCCGAAACCGGAGAGGAATGATCCATGCCGACAGCGATGACACATGCCGCGGTCGGTGCGGGTTTCGGTCAGTTCCTGCCCCGTGATTTCCCGGTCGGGAGGCTCAGCCTCTACCTTGCTCTCGTTTCAGCACTCCCTGATCTCGACGTTCTGGCCTTCCGCTTCGGGATTCCCTATGCTGCACCTTTCGGACATCGCGGATTCACGCACTCCCTTCTTTTTGCCCTGATTCTGGCCACCGCGACGGCCCTGGCCCTTTTTGCCTCACGGAGAGATGCCGGACGCGCCTGCCTCGGGCTTGGTTTCATCACTTTTTTCGCCGTCGCCTCCCACGGTTTTCTGGATGCTGCCACGGACGCCGGGTTGGGGGTCGGTTTCTTCATTCCTTTTGACAATCACCGCTACTTCCTCCCCTTCCGGCCCATCGAAACCTCCGCCGTTAACCCGGCGGTTTTTCTCGCCCACCCCAGCCGGGCCTGGGCCATTCTCTCCAACGAATTCCGATGGGTCTGGATCCCGCTGCTGCTCTTCACCGGCATCTTTCAGGGACTGAGCTTCGGGCTCAGAAAGCTGAGGAATCGCTGTTGAAGATCGAGATCGATAGTTGTCCATCGGGGAGAAGTCCGGGCTAACCGGGAATCCCGGCGAATACCCGCTGAGATTCCAGAAACCGGCTATCGAAGCACGATCGGGAAGACCGAGAGAAAGGAAATGTATGATTCCACTGTGATAATCTGAATGAGAAGCTCAGATTGAAGGGAGCCTTCAGAGATGATATCGAAAACGGTGCTTGAGGGGATGTCCATCGTCGACAAGATCTCGGCAATGGAGCTTCTGTGGGATGATATCTGTCACAGTGCAGGTAATTTTCCATCTCCTGACTGGCACGGTGAGTTGTTGAGGGCAAGGGAAGAGCAGCTCGAGAATGGGCAAGATAAGTTTGAAGATTGGGATAATACCAAGAAGGATCTCCGGGATTCTCTGACATGAGGATTGTGATCCTGCAAATCGGCAATTGCCGATTTGCAGGAAGGTTTTCACTTTTATGAATCACACATTTTAAGTTTACTGTCCCGTCTGCGTTCCGATGACGACGGACCACTTTGAGAAATCACCGCTTTCAAAACCGTCGGTAAAGAGGCTGCAGACGCCTTCAAACACACATTCCACCCACTCCGGATGGTCAATGAAGGGGTTGCGATTGGTTTGAAAAGCTGACACGGCCTCGTTCCTCCGCCTCTCGGCATCATCGACCGGATCTTCAGCATTCCATTGCAGCAGAGTCGAGAGGAATCCCATGTAGGAATGGCCGGTGATGATCAGTGAAGGATCGTCCGTCAGAATCAGATCGGGTTCGACATACCCGGTGATGGGATGGGTTCCACCCTCATAGCGAACATCCATGTAGAAAGCCGCGCGGGCGACATCGCCCCGGCGTCCGCTCCAGGTCTCCCAGATTCCACTTCCTCCGCTGCTTGCGCCGCCGAACCAGTTGGAGTTCCCGGGATAGGAACCGCTTCCCCCACCCTGACCGTTATTGACGACAGTCGTATCCTCACTGCAGGAGCCGTCGCAGCTTGCAAAGGGCCGGCTGGAGCGGTCGTTGTTGTAATTGGTATCACAGGCGAAGAGGTGGTTCGCGTCGGTATACGGATAGTTGCCGTCATTATCAGTACCGAATCCATAGGTATTCGGCCAGGTGTGTTCGCGATTATAGGCGCCGGAGCCACCGGAGATCTTGGTGTAGACCTCGTTCTTATACAGGTCCCGGATGGAATTGGAGCCGACCGGATATTCCTCAGCAGCGTTGATCATGTCCCAGACATCCCAGCCGATCCCCGTGTAGTCATAACGGATATGACCGTCGATGGCATCGTGGATAGTCGTACGCGCCGCAGTCTGGGAACTCGTATCGACACCGGAATAGAACTCCGTAACGCTGAGACGATTGGGCCATGAGGGCGTATTGAGGGCCTCGTGAAGCAGCGCCGTTCCGGAGACACCGTCGAGAAGCCCTTCTCCGTCGAAATCATTGCCCATCCAATCCGATGTCTGATCGGTGTCGACGCCATTTGGAATACGCGAAGCGCCGCCGGATGAGAGAATCGATGCGGAGTATGCGCGGTCTCCCGGGTCGTCATCAGTGTAGGAAACGGAATCAAAGAGGCTGCCCCAGGGCGTCGAATCAAAATTTCCATCATCGTTGGTATCCAGATCATCGCCTACCGAGCCGCTGAAATTGCTGACCAGCAGAATCGTCAATGAGCCGGAGAGAATATTGTCGAGATACCCTGTGTCCTGATAGCCGCCGCCGTTGAAAGTACCGAGACCGTAGACGGCATCAATATGCCCGGCACTGCCGGAATCGCCATCGACGATCAGTAGAGACGAGGAGGCGGCCGAGGAATTGGGCGAGCCGAAGACCTCGATAAATTCGTGGGTATCATTGCCCACGTGATCGACGACCCACTCGTTAATCACCATTCCGGTGGAGGTCGGCGGTTCCTCCTGGGTATTGATCGCTCCCGGTGTATTCAGTGCCTCTTCAGAGCTCAGAGTTCCGGCAAAACCGGGAATGCCGGCGAGATCCCAGTCGTTGCGCCGCCAGTCGGAGACGCTGTCGGTATCCGTCGCATTGGGAATCCGCGAGGCGCCGCCCGGCGTATAGGAACTGGAATCCATCGCGCTGGAGAGAACGGTCGTCGAATAGACCTGATCTCCGGCAACTTCATAATCAATCGCGACATCGTCGACAAGACTGGTCCAGGGGGTCGAATCCAGCGTTCCGTCGTTATTAGAATCCAGGTCGGCGCCGACCGAGCCTGAGAAATTCTGAACCAGGACGAGGGTCAGCGATCCGGGCTGGAAGAGGTACTGCTGGTACCCGGTCCACCAGAGACCATTGTTGTCGGTGGTACCACAGGCAGTCGCAGAAATGACCTCTCCGGGATTTCTGCTGACATCACCGTCGAGTTGCACGAGGGTCAAATTGGAATAGCTCGTATTGAGCTGGCCGCTGATTTCGAAATACTCGTAATGATCCTGACCGGCATGCTCGGCAACAAATTCGTTGATGTTGACCGCCATTGCGGGCGAAACCGCAAGCAGGAAAATCAGAACCGGGATGATCGGGAAGACGAAGCCCCCGTATTGAGTAAAAATCGACCTCGACGAAAGAGATGCCTGCTGTAGCTCCTGATACTGATGTGCCATAAAACCCTGCTCCTTGCTTTTCATTCGCCGTTGATTCCGGAAGGAAAAATCGGAGCCGAATTGTATCGTATCTCTGAAAGAAAATGGAGGGAGAACCGAAGAACGGGCAGTCAGGCACTTTCCCCATTGGGGCTCTCAACAAAACATGAGATTTTCCAGCAGACTTGGTCAACGCACAGGTAAATTGAATATGTTCGCCCTAACCAGGAAGATGTGACGAAGTTGAGCGTGTCCGAGTATGAACATTTTGCCAATCCCAGGTTGAACGAAGACGCACGCTAGGGCGATTGGGAGCGAGGGTCAGGATCAGTACCGGGCAGGCAGCCCATATGGATGGGATTTCTGCGATGACCTTGGGACGTCAGGCACACCGTGGACAAGCATCATTCGACCCATCTCCAAAAACCACAACACTATTCGCGCCGCTAGTGCGAATCAGCCGTCACTCGAAATCTCCGAAGGGCCACTCAGTGGAGGAAACCGCACTCCAGCTGGATTGGAGCCAACATAAAGGGTTCCGGTCACGCTGTTCCGCCAATGTTTAGTCTCTCCACCCGCACGCTGCGATGGCTTTGCACGCTGCCGACGAAGGAGCTGTAATGGCAAGAGTCGGTCAATCCGGGTAATACTCTCACCCACAAAGTCGCGTTCCCGCTGGACCGGGGACACGAGCGCCTGGTCGAGAGTTTCTCCCGGAGAGATTCCGTCGAGGGCGGGATCAGGGCAGGCCCAGCTCCCCGGAGATCGTGGCCATTGCGTCCCGGACGAATTCGATGTGCTCGCCCAGATCTCTCCCCAGGGCCTCGGCGCCGGAGTAGACGTCGTCCCTGTTGACGCCCCGGGCGAAGGCCTTGTCCCTGAGTTTCTTCTTGACCGACTTGATCCGGACGTCGGCGATACTCTTATCCGGTCTGACGAGAGCGCAGGCGGTCAGGAAGCCTGAGAGTTCATCGACGGCGAAAAGCGCCTTGCGGATCGGGCGGTCGCGGGGCACCTCCATGTATTCGGCATGGGATGCGACGGCGAGCACTATCTCTTCGGGCCACCCCCGCTCCCTCAGAATGCTGCATCCGACATGAAGGTGAGTCTCCTCCGTCGGATTCTGTTCATAGTCGAAATCGTGAATCAGTCCCACGATGCCCCATTCCTCCTCATCCGCGCCGAAGAAGCGGGCGTAGGCCCTCATGGCGGCCTCGACCCCCAGCCCGTGCCTGATCAGGCTGGGATTGGTGGTGAACTCATTGAGGATTTTCCAGGCATCATCGCGTGTCGGCTGCATCATTCCCTCCTTCTCTTGAGTATGCCATGGCCCAGCCGGCGATCGGCCTCAAATGGTGGCTATCGTGAATGGCCACCGTGGTCGGAGTACTGTGGAAACCGGAGCTGAGAGCCGAAGCCGATTTCGGCGCCGACCTCGGCGTTGAATCCCGGCTCCACAGTGCCTCTCCAAATCAGAGGGGTTACAATGGCTCCATGTTCCTCCCGCTCGGCGACAGCCCGAACTTCCGCTTCACTCCCTGGGTCACATGGTCCCTGATCGCTCTCAATATCCTGGTCTTTCTCTCCTGCCTGCCGATGTCTCTGCGACCGGCAGACCCTGCAGACCCGGCAGTTCGCGCCTATGCACAGGTTTTATATGAGGAACTCGGAACCCGGCCCCAGGGGATGTCTGCCTATGACGGTTTCGTCTTTCTTCACGGCTTTAAACCGGCCCATGCGCGGGTGACGAACATCCTCTCGGCAATGTTTCTGCACGGCGGATGGATGCACCTGATCGGCAATATGCTCTTTCTGTGGATCTACGGTGATAATGTTGAGTACCGCCTGGGCCGAATCGGCTACCTGCTGGCCTATCTTGGAACGGGCGCGGCCGCCGCCCTCGCCGACGGCCTCCTCCGACACGGCTCCCTCATTCCCTCGATCGGCGCCTCGGGAGCGATTTCCGGCGTGTTGGGGCTTTACTTCATCTGGTTTCCGAAAAACCGGGTCCGCGTCTGGATCTTCCTCTTCCCCATCTTCATGGACATCGTCGAACTCCCGGCCCGCTTCGTGCTCGGAGTCTTCCTGATCATCGACAACATTCTCCCAATGCTCTTCTCCTCGGGCCATGGCGGCGTCGCACACGGCGCCCACCTTGGAGGTTTCGCAGCCGGTGTCGGCCTGGCCCTGCTGCTGGACCGCTATGTCCTCCGGAAACCCGAGGCCCCGATGCGTCGATCCGTAAACGTCCCGGTGCCGGGAGGACTCGGCACCCACCTGGAACAGGGAGATCTCAGCGGTGCCCTGGACGCCTTCGCCCGCTTGCCGAAAGGGATAATTGCCCGGGGCGCAGAGGCAGAAAGCGGACTCGAACTTGCCGGGAAACTCCAGAATGAGGGCCATTTTCGCTCGGCACTCTCGGTATATCAAAGGCTCTCTCAACACCATCCGGACAGCCGAACCCGGGCGGCAGCCCGCCTGGGCCAGGCCCGAATTCTCCTTGAAAGACTCCGACTCCCGGCAGAGGCCTACCAGCAACTGGCTGCCGCCATCAGGGAGGGGCTCCCCCGGGAGCTGGAGCCGGAGGCCCGCAGTCTTCTGAGGAAACTGCAGGCCATGGGAAGCATCCCCCGGGGCATCAGACTCGCCTGAGAGCTTCGGAAGAAACAGTTTGGACAATGAAAACCCCCGGAGTTTTCCGGGGGAAAGGAGGAGAGGTGGCGACCCCAACGGGATTCGAACCCGTGTTGCCGGCGTGAAAGGCCGGTGTCCTAGACCTGGCTAGACGATGGGGTCCGCCTTATTCGCCGACACCTCAACAGGTGCAGCGGAAAACGCATGCTACATCATTTTTTCTCTCCCGCCAAGCCCCCCGCGTACTGAGATCTTTGCGCTGTGTTTTGCTTTGAGGCGAAGGGGCCCGGTATTTTGCAGGAGCCGGAGCCGCAATCCGGAACCGGGCCTGGCGCCCGAGAGGCGAAACTGAGCCTGCGAAATCTCACTCGAAGTGCCGGAACATCCCACGACCGCATCGCTTTCTACCACGGCCTCACTGCTCCGGCTCTGGAAGAGGAGACAGCGACCATCCCACACGTATTCCGCTCAAAGAACCACGACCGCTCCGGCACCGGTCCCTGCTCCTGCTCCTGTTCCTGTCCCGAATCGACATGGCCGGGATCGATTCTCTCCCCTCCCGGCCGTCGCTCGGCTACACTGTCGCCCAGGATGAGCGGTTCTCAGGTGTCATTATGATCTCCCTCCGGCGGATACCTCCCGCGCAGATGCTCCTGCTCGCCATGGCATCAGGCGCCTCGGCCCTGGCTTTCGAGCTTCTCTGGGAACGGGAAATGACCCTGGTTTTCGGCGCCTCGCACTATGCCGTCACGACGGTCCTGGCCGCATTCATGGCGGGCATGGGCCTTGGCGCGCTTGGAGGGGGCAGCCTGGCGGACAGCTTCCGCCGCCCCTTCCTCATGCTCGGTATCGTTGAAGGCCTGATGGCCTGTCTCGGTCCCCTGCTGACGCTGATCTTTGGTCATATTCCAGGGCTGGCCGCCCACCTGCTGCCCGAGGCATCCATATTCGAGCCCTCGGCATTGGCCCTGCGTTTCGGTCTTTCCTTCCTGCTGATGCTGCCCGCCACCCTCCTGATGGGCGCTTCCTTTCCATTGATGGTCAGATCAACAGGAGAAGACACCACTCGCTTCCACAGCGGCATCTCCTGGATCTACGGCTTCAACACGGCGGGAGGGATCCTTGGCGTTCTCGGAGTGTCCTTCCTGCTCCTGCCGCGCTACGGAGTCCCGGCATCGGCGGCCATGGGCGCCGGCTCGAACCTTCTCGCCGCAGCTCTTGCCTTTCACCTTCATCTCCGCAGCAGAGAGACCCGGACACCTCCCGCCATCAAGGCGCGGAAGGAAGAGACCCGAATCGAGATCCGGCTCCAGCTCCTTGCCGCCCTTTCAGGTGGGGCGGTTCTCGCGGGCGAAACTCTCTGGAACCGCATCCTGGCCATCGCGTTGCCGAACTCCACCTATACCTTCGCCCTGCTCCTGGCGATCACCCTCTTCGGCCTGGCTTCAGGCGGAGTTCTTGCCCGAAAACTGGTCTGTTCTGAGACCCCACTCATCAGCTGGGGCCGACTCCAGCTCCTGATGGCCGCCTGGATGCTGGCTGCCATCCCCCTGAGCCGCCTGATCCCCATCTGGGTTCGACACCACCGCCCCCCGATGGGTTGGGGCCGCGTCCTGGCGAGCCCCCTGAGTGTGGGGAGTTTCCTGATTCTTCCCGCAGCCATGCTGCTCGGCATGGCGTGGCCGCTCCTGCTGGCTGCCGCGGCGCCCCGGGCCGCAACGGGCGGTCGGTGCATCGGCCGCATGGCTTTCATCAACTCTCTGGGCGCGGGGGGCGGCGCCCTGATTGCGGGCTGGGTCCTCATTCCCCGCGTGGGCTTCGGCGGGACTTTCCTCCTTCTTGCAGCCCTCCACCTCCTGATGTTCCTGATCCTTCCAGCCCAAGGATCACTGAGAACGGCCTTCGCGCTGCCGGCCTCTGCCCTTGTCATCTGCGCCTTCCTCCTTCCCGCTTTTCTGCGGATACCACTGCCGTCGACGACGGCAGATCCTTCAGGCTGGAAGACCCTCCTTTACCGGGAAGGCCCGACAGGGACGGTCCGGGTGATCGAGGATCTCCGCCACGGCGGGCTCTCTTTATATGTCGATAACTCCTCCGTCATCGGCAACAGCTTCGACGCGCTCAAGGTGGCCCGCATGCTGGGCCTGCTTCCGGCCCTCCTCCATCCTCAAGGCTCGGAGACCCTGGTCATCGGTTTCGGCGCCGGGGTCACGAGCGCAACCCTGGCCGCCTCGCCGGGCATCCGGAACATCGAGGCCCGGGAGATCGTTCCCGCGGTCGTCGAAGCCGCCCCCTTCTTCCGTGCGGTCAACCACGACATTCTGAACAATTCCAAGCTTCATCTGGGCTTCGGCGACGGCAGAAACTTCCTGCTCTTGTCCCCAAAGAGATGGGACATCATCACCTGCGACCCCATCCATCCACTCTACGGGTCGGCGGCACTGTATTCCGAGGATTTCTTTTCCCTGGCAGCTTCAAGGCTTCAAGCCGGGGGAATCTTCTTCCAGTACCTCCCACTGCACCAGATGCCGCCGAGGGCTTTCCGCCAGGCGATCTACACCTTTGCCCGGGTCTTTCCCAACGCCAGGGTGGCTTTCAGCATGGGTCATGCCGTCCTCATCGGATCCATGGAAGCCATGACTCTGGATTGGGAGCGGTGGAGAAGGGTTCTGGAAGATTTTCAGTACCCGGGAGATCTTGTGGACTCCTGCCTTTCAAGCCCGGCCCAGATCGCAACTCTTTTCCAACTTGATGAAGTAGGAATCCGCAGGATCGCCCGGGGCCCTGCCTCCACCGACCATCACCCCATTCTGGAGTTCCTCGAACCGGAGGCCTTTGAACCCGGATGCTGGGAGGCCAATGCAAAAGCCCTTATCGAGGCCTACGACTCACCACTGGAGGAGATTCACAGTCTGCCGACGGGATTCATCCCCGACCTCAAGCGTCTCGTAGCCGCCAAGAGACTCCTGCTCTTTGCGCAGCTCCAGCTGCGGGCTTCACATCCCCGGGAGGCTTTCCATTGGCTTCAGAAAGCACAGCGGCTCGCACCATCGGATCCGGAGATTCTCCGTTTCGCCCGGGAATTCGAGCCTGCGCCCTGATCTATTTCTTCAGGCGCCGCTGGAGAGCCAGACCCTGGGGGAATGGCCCGAGTTTCTTGAGCGCCGAATTGACCTTCTTCAGGGCCTGGGCGCGTTTCCCTTCACGGATCAACTCATCGATCGTCCCCAGGACCTCCGCAATGGCTTCGCCCCGCTGTTTCTCAAGGTGCTTTGTCCGGGCAGTGCGGGTCTCTTCGAGCAGAACCCGGATCTTCTCGCTTCCCGGCTCCAGACGAAGGGCGCGCTCAATCCGATCGATCATGGCATCGAAACCCAGGGCGCCGGAGAGCGCTTCCGAAATCAGCTCGTGAACTTTCTCCTCCCTCTGGACCTCCTGCAGCTGATGACGAAGGGCCATCCAACAGTGGCCCTCGCCGAAGAGACGTTCGGCGAGATCCAACTCCCGGGCCGCCTCCTCCAGAGCCCCTGATTTCAGTTGCTGCAGGATGGTCTCACAGGCTTTATCGATTTCCGCCTGACGCCGGAATTCCTTTTCACGACGGTCGAGATCTCCGATCGCAGCCTCCAGCTCCGCCAGAACCTCAGGAAATTCCCCGGCTTCTTCCCTGGCCACGCCGAGAGTCTCCCGGGCCCGGGAAAAATCTCCGGAGCGACAGAGCTTTTCCGCCGCATCCATTGTTTTTCTGATCTCCGAATACAGGCTCTCCTTCTCTTCAAGTTCCCGACGAATCTTCTCCCGAAGAGCCTCCGCCTCCTCGGTCGCCCCAAAACCTCCCACAATATCCTCGAGGTGATGAACCGCCGTTTCCAGCCGCCCGGCCATTGCAAGACGATCGACACCCTCGAGAGCCTGATTGACCTCCCGACGACGACGCTCTTCCTCTTCCTTGAGGCCTTGCCCCTCACGGGCCTTTTCGAGCGATCGCTCCGCCTCGGCGGAGCCCGGACTCAGGCGAAGGGCCTCTTCCAGGTATTCAATCGCGTTCTCGAAATCCCGGGCCCGAATCAGGAGGGCCGCCTCTTCGATCAGAGCGGAGGTCCTCTCCTCCCGGATCTCTTTCTCGAGCAACTCGATTTCCTCATCGAGGCCCTCAAATTCGGGAAGATCCCCGAGGAGATTCCGGGCGACTTCGAGGGCCCGTCTCGCCTCATCGGGCTCCCGATCCTCAATGAAATCCCGAATACCCTTCAGAGACTCCTCGATCTCTTTCCGGCGGCGCTCGGCCTCCAGCCGGGCATCCAGACCCGCCTGCGCCTTCTCAAGCTCAGCCGAAGCTTCCGGATGCCCTTCTCTGAGAATCAGGGCCTCACGGAGCATGAGCACGGCGTCTTCCCACTCTCCCGCTTTCATCAGTTTACGGGAAGATTCGAGGATTCCTGAGATTCTCTCTTCTCTCTCCGCGATCTCCTTCTCAAGTTTCGCGATTCCGACGGCCAGGTTCTCGAACTCCTCGGTCTTCTGAAAATCCCTCATCGCGCGATCAAGGAGTTTCCGTGCCCTTGGGAGATCCTCGGCGCCAAGGGCACCCTCGATCGTTGCCACCGCCGCCTGGCGCCGAGCCTTGAGGCGTGCGTCGACGGCCTCGAGCTGCTTCCGGAGCGCTTTGAGGTCCTCGTGCCCGGCCTTCATCGACTCCGCAGTCTGAATCTGCAGTGAAGCCTCGTCGAAATGACCACTCTCGATCAGTTTCTCGATGCCCAGCAACAGTGCACGGAAATGGGCATCGGGATCCGAGGGCGCCGTCTTCAGAGTCCCGCCCCGTGGGACCGGAGTGGTCTGCACTCCAAAATTCCGATCCAGTCGATCCTGGGTGCTCCCCGGTTTCACAACCCTGATCTTCTCGGTCGGCGCCGAAGAGACTCGGAGAAGATCTTCGATTTCTGATTCGCTCGGCGGATACTCCGAGCGAATCTCGTCGATCCGGACTCTGAAGGCTCTCGCCGAAGGAAAACGCTTCTGCGGGTCTTTTTCCAGGGCCCTGAGGAGGACCTCTCTCAATTTCTGCGGAATCCGACCTTCCGGATCGCTTTCTGAAAAATCCATCGGCGGCTTCGTCAAATGCCCCGTCATCAGTGAGGTCAGGGAATTCCCGCTGATTGGATAGCGACCGGTCAGCAGCTCATAGAGCACCACGCCGAAGGAGTAGAGATCGGCCTGCGGCCCGACGTCTTTCCCGTCTTTGGTCCGGAACTGCTCCGGAGAGGAGTAACGAACCTTTCCCAGGAAGGCGCCGGTCGCCGTCAGATGCTCCGCCCCTCCCATAATCTTGGCGATACCGAGGTCGATCAGTTTGATCAGCAGGCCCTCGTCTTCATCTCTCGAGAGCATGAGATTATCCGGAGAGATATCCCGATGAATGATCTCCTTCCGGTGCAGATACCCGAGAACACCCAGGCTCTGCCATGCGATCTCCAGGGCGACACCGAGCGATGGGGGACCTGAGACCTTGAGGAGATCGAAGAGATTGACGCCGTCGATGAACTCCATTACCAGAAAAAAGGCGCCATCTCGATCGGCCGTAAAATCATAGACTTGAGCAATATTCCGATGTCGGAGACGGATCGCCATCTTTGCTTCTCGAACGAATCGGGCCCGCAGCACCTCGTCGCCGGCGAGATGAGAGCGCATGACCTTGATGACCCGCAGTTCCTCCAGGAGGCGATGGCGGACCTTGTAGACGGAGCCCATGCCCCCCTCGCTGAGCTTCTCGAGGATCTCGTATTTTCCTTCGAGTTGATTCAGCGCCAGATCCACGGTGTACCAGCCTTCCTCCTTCCAAGCTATGAAAACGCGGCTCTCGTGTCAACTGATAAATGGCCTGAGACCGGAATCCGCGGCCGGAGCCAAGTCCCTCGCATCTCCCGCCCTCATCCCCGACATCTCCTTGCAACCCTCCTCGGCTATACTCCTCTTATGAATGATGAATCCCGGCGTCGACGACTGGATGGATGGGGCTTTGAGGATGAACACTTCGAAGCCTCCCCGGAAATGCTGAGCTGGCTGGTGGAAGGTCTGGGCGCCCCCGGCCCTCCAATCCCCGCCGGCGCCGACCCCGGTCTCTGTCCCCCACCACGGGAGCTTCCGAACCTGAAGTTCGAGATCTCGCAGGATCCCGAAGACCGACTCCGCCACGCCCGCGGCCAGGGCCTCGCCGATATCATCCGGCTGCGGAGCAACTCGGCGAAGGCCATTCCCGACGCGATCTGCCGACCTCAGGATCCGGATGAATGCTGGAAGATCCTCAAAGCCTGCGCCGAAAAGAAGATCCGGCTCATCCCCTTCGGCGGTGGGACCTCGGTGACCGGAGGCGTCAATACTCCCCTCGGAGATCAACCCGTCCTCGTCCTGGACTTCGAGAAAATGAACCGCCTCCTCAGCTTTGACGAAGGCTCCGGCTACGCAGTATTCGGCCCCGGCGCCACCGGTCCGGAGGTGGAGACCCAACTCCAGGCCCATACTCGCTGCCTGGGCCACTACCCCCAGTCCTGGGAGCTGGCGACCCTGGGCGGCTGGGTGGCGACCAGGTCTTCCGGACAGGAGAGCCTGGGCTACGGCCGCATCGAGGACATGGTCGCGGGTCTCGTCCTGACAACGGCGGAGGGACACTGGCGCCTTCCCGCTCTTCCGGCCTCGGCCGCGGGGCCCGATCTCCGACAGCTGATCATGGGCTCGGAGGGTCGTTTCGGCCTGAT